>CANQOW010000085.1 GCA_947625545.1 uncultured Clostridia bacterium | reverse complement strand
ATTAAATTTTCTTTTACAATCATTAATTTAATGTAATTTTAAAAATATAAAAATGATTGTAAATATATTATACGAGGGAGAAATAATTATGAAAAAAACATTAATATTTGGACACAAAAATCCTGATACAGATTCAATTTGTGCTTCTATAGTTTTACAGGATTTAGAAAATAAAATTGGAGATTATGATACAGTAGCATGTAGATTAGGTAAAATTAACAAGGAGACTGAATTTGCACTAAATTATTTTAAAGTATTACCACCAGAATTAATAGAAAATGTAACAGATGCAGATAGTGTAATTTTAGTAGACCACAATAGTTTTTCACAAAGTGTTGATGGCATTGAAAAAGCCAAAATTGAAAAAGTTGTTGATCATCACAATATTACAGGTTTTGAAACAAAAGAACCTTTACATTACATAGGTGTACCTGTTGGCAGTACATGTACAATTATTTATGGACTTTATGATATGAATAATATTGAAATATCTCCAAGTTGTGCTGGTTTAATGTTAAGTGCAATCATTTCTGATACACTTTTATTTAAATCACCTACTTGTACTAAAAAAGATATTGAAATAGCAGAAAAATTAGCAAAAATTGCTAAAATTGATATTGAATCTTATGGTCTTGAATTATTAAAAGCAGGAACAGATTTAAGTGAATTTTCTGCAGATGAATTAATAAATATAGATTCAAAAGAATTTACATTTAACTTTACAAAAATTCAAATTGCACAAGTAAATACTGTTAGTATTGAAGATGTTTTAAAAGATAAAGATAACATAGAATTTGCTATAAAAACATTCATAGAAAAAAATAATTTAGATTTATTCATTTTTGCTATAACAGATATTTTAAATAATAATTCACAAATTATAGCATTAGGAAAAAGAACTGATATAGTTGAAAAATCTTATGATGTTATTTTAAGAGATAATATGGCATTTTTACCTGGTGTTGTTTCAAGAAAGAAACAAATAGTACCTATTGTTTCTGCAAATGCATAAAATATAAAAATAAAGGAGTTTAATATATTAAACTCCTTTATTTTTTATTTTTTACTAAAATTTATTTCTTGATAGAAAGTATTTTGTATTTTGCAATTCCAGCTGGAACTTGTGCTTCAACAACTTCACCTTTTTTTGCACCTAATAATGCAGCGCCTATTGGTGATTCATTAGATATTCTATTTAAAGATAAATCAACTTCAGTTGAACCAACTATTGTATATTCAACTTCTTCATCATATTCCATATCTAAAACTTTTATAGTATTACCTATTTGAACAGTTTTAGTATCAATTTCAGATTCATCAATTATTCTAGCATATCTAACTTTGTTTTCTAATTCTGCAATTTTCATTTCATTGCTTGCTTGTGCATTTTTTGCTTCATCATATTCAGAATTTTCAGATAAATCTCCAAAGCCTAATGCTACCCTAATTCTTTCAGCAATTTCTGCTCTTTTTTCTGTTTTTAAATATTCTAATTCCTTCTCTAAGTTGTTATAACCCTCTTGTGTTAATAAAATTTCTTTATTTTCCATATTAATCATTCCTTTCGGTGCAGTTTTTACACTCATACTATATTAAGACAATTTTTCAATTTTGTCAAGAGTATTTAGCTCAAATTCTTTATAATTTATTTTTCCTCTTGTTCCAATAACCTCTTTAATTTCTACTTTGTCTTTATTTATTTGGTCTAAGATATTAAATAAATTATCTTTTCTATAAATATAACTTTCATAAAGTATAGTAGAATTAAAGTAATTATATAGATTATTTTCTTTAAATATTTCTATATCTTTAAAGGTTATATCATAGAAATTTATATTTATACCATTAAAAGATTTTGTTTTTATATTATTTTTCTTATTTAAATTTATAATTATTGCTTTGCTATTTATATTATATTTATTTACCATTTCTTCTTCAAAATCAACATTAATAATTATATTTGAATTTAAAAGGCTTTTTCTTCTATTATTTGATAATTCAACTGCTATTCCATAATCATTATATAGTTTTTCTTCTAAATATCTAAATCTATGTATGTTATTTGAAACAATAGTTAATCTTTTAACTTTCTTTGCAATTAAAACTATTAAATTCAAATTAATTTCTGTATTATTATTTATTAATATAGAAACATTTTTTTCTCTTAATGAAGTTTTTTCTTTTTTGCAAATATATTCTAAAATATTTATAATTAAATACTTAAAAAGCCATCTTCCATCTAATATATCTACTTTATATTTTTCAATTTCATCTTTTATAATTTGGTTATCTTCTAATTTTTTACTTAATACTATTTTATTTACAAAAAAATTATCATTTAAACTCGGAACTGATAATAATTTTTTATTATAATTTTTAAGTTGATAGTCTTTTAAAAACTTTTTACATATTTTTTTACTAATTTTTTTTAATTTTTTATCTTTTATTTTTTCTGTATAAGGTATATCACATATAACAATATTTTCTTTACTTGTTATATCAAAAATATTAAATATTTTTTTATAAAAATTTAATAACCTTTCTACAAAATTGTTTGAAATGTTATTTGCTTCTTTTATATATAAAGTTTGCATATA
>CANQOW010000084.1 GCA_947625545.1 uncultured Clostridia bacterium | reverse complement strand
CCTTATGACCACCCAGCAAGAATGTATTATAAATCAATAGAAATAGCATCAGATAAAACATATAGTTCAATACTAAGTTCATTACAATCAAAATTAGGAAAATTTGATTCAAAAGAAATAGCAGAACTTACATCAACAGACACAATAAACTTTGAAGATATAGCAAGAAAGAAAACAGCAGTATATGTAATATCATCAGATACACATACGGCGTATGACTTTTTACTAACAATATTCTTCTCACAAATGATACAACAATTATACGATTATGCAGATAGAAATGGTGGAAAATTACCAGTACCTACATATTTTATATTAGACGAGTTTGCAAATATTGGTAGAATACCGGATTTCGATAAAAAAATATCAACAAGTAGAAGTAGAAAAATATCATTTAGTGTTATATTACAAAACTTAGACCAATTAGAAGCAGTATATGAAAAATCTTATGAAACTATCATAGGAAACTGCGATACACACGTTTTCTTAGGAAGTAACTCACAAAAAACAGTTGAATATTTCTCAAAAGCATTAGGAGAAAAAACAATATCAAGAGATAGTGTATCAATAAGCAAAGATAGAGAAAATAGAAGACAAGGAAAAAGTTTATCAGATCAAATAATGGCAAGAGCATTACTAACACCAGATGAATTAAGAAGAATGGACAATGACGAATGTATCATATATGAAAAAGGTATAAAACCAATAAAAGCAAGAAAATATTACTATTTTAAACACCCAATAGCAAGAAAACTACAAGAATGTGAAATAAGCCATAATGATATAGGAGAAATAGATAGAGGAACATGGAGAAAATATAATCCATATAATCCATATACAGAAGAAACAAAAGAAAATAAAAAAGAAGATTTAAAAATAGAATCATTAGATGACCTATTTGAAGATGAAAAAGAAGAAGAAAAAACAGCACCAATTCTACCACAAGAAGAAATATATACAGAAACAACTGAAAAAGTTGATACTAATGTAGAAAATGATGAAGAAGTGGATATAGATTTACAAAAAGAGTTAGAAGCAAAATTTGATGAATTATTTGGTGCAGTTGAAGATTAAAAATAGGGTATTATTAGATAAAAATTATTATCTAGTAATACCTATTTTTTTTGTTATTTTTATTTACAATCAAAAATGCTTATGATATAATCTGTTACAATAGGGGTGAAAATAAGTAATGAACCAAATTCTAAGTACAGAAATGAATAAAAATAAAACAAAAACAGGAACAATAGAAATAAAAAAAATATTAATATTTTTTGCAATAGTAATAATAATTTTTGGTTTAGCTTTAGTTATAAATAATGCAATAAAAACATATACATTAGCAAAAAACAATGTACAAGTAGAACAAACAGCACCAGATGTTCAAATAGAACAAAAAGAAGATGAACTTGTACTTTCAATAAATCACGATAAACCTATAACAAAAGTAATATATAATTGGAATAATGGGCAAGATATAGAAATACATGGTAATAATAGAACAAGTATTAACCAAACTTTAACTTTACCTGATGGAACAAATACTTTAAATGTAAAAATTATAGATGAAATAGAAAGTGTAGCAACTATACAAAAAGAATTTACAAAAATTGAAGAGGATATTAACTTATCATTTACATTAGTAGATAATAAATTGAAAATTATAGCAACAGACCCAAATGAAATATCATATATAACATACAAATGGAATAACCAAGAAGAAGTAAAAGTAGATATAGAAGAAAATTTAGAAGACAAAACAAAATTAGAAGTAGAAATAGATATACCAGAAGGACTAAATACATTAACTGTTATGGCAACAAGTTCAACAGGTAAAAGAAAAACAAAAAAACAAGATATAGAAGGAGTTGCATCTCCAAAAATATCTTTACAACAAGATGGAGAATATTTAATAATAAATGTAAAAGATGAAAACATAGTAACACTAATAAATTATACAATAACATATACACAAAAAGGGTATGATCAACCATATAGAATAAATTTAACAGCACATGAACCTGAATATTATAATGCAATAGAAGGTTTATCAGTAAAAACAAATGAACAAAATCAAATAATAGAAGTTGAATATAGGCAACTAATGGCAGAAAAAGGAGAAAATATAATATCTTTAACTGCAGAAAATAAAAGAGATGCACAATCAAAGTACGAAGGAAAATGTACAAATCAGTAAAACGAAAGGAGAAATTTGTATATTCACACTATACGAATAAAAACAATGGAAATTGATTATATATTTATTGTGAAAATAATAGCATATTTTATACTTTATTCATTTATAGGTTGGGCAATAGAATCAATATATAAAAGTATTTTGCAAAAAAAATGGGTAAATACAGGTTTTTTAAATGGACCAATATGCCCAATATATGGAATAGGAGCATTAATCATGTTCTTATTCTTAAATAAATTACATAATAATGTATTTTTAGTATTTATAGTAGGATTTGTAGTATTATCAATATGGGAATATATAGTTGGAGTATTTTTAGAAAAAACTTTTAAAACAAAATATTGGGATTATAGTAATAATAAATTTAATATAAAAGGTAGAGTTTGTCTATTTAATTCAATGGCGTGGGGAGTGCTATCTGTAATATTTATACAGATTCTACATCCATATATAGCATCAAAAATAGATTTAATACCACAAAATATATTAATAATTATAGTAGCAATTTTATCTGCT
>CANQOW010000083.1 GCA_947625545.1 uncultured Clostridia bacterium | reverse complement strand
AGGTATTTGTGTTTGGCTAGTCTTTTTTGACTAGTCTTTTTTATTTTTTATTTTGCCACGAAAAATTTAACTCATATCTAAATGCATAAATTTATTTACAGTATAAAAATTTTTATATGCAGTTTAGAATTAATATATTTAATTTAACTTGTTCCTTGTTGGTCGTCTCGCAAGAAAACTGTAAGAGCAAAGCTCTAACAGTTTCTAACTCGCTTCCATGCTACGCGTCACTGCGTAAATTAAATATATTAATTCTAAACTGCTCAATGTTACTTTTTTTAAATTTCTGCATATAATAAATATATATTTATTTATTATAGGAGGAAATTTTATGTGTGGTTATGTTGGTTTTTGTAATATTACAAGAAACATTTCTAGTGATATACATACTTTGCAAAAAATGACTCAAACTTTGCAAAAGCGTGGACCTGATGAAGAAGATTTTTATATAAGTAATAATGCAATGTTAGGACACCGTAGATTAATAATAATAGATGCAGAAAATGGAAAACAACCCATGAGTGTTAAATTAGGAGAAACTACTTATACAATAGTATATAATGGTCAATTATACAATGCAAAAGAATTAAGGGAAGAACTTGAACAAGCAGGTTATGATTTTTTTGGTTATTGTGATACAGAAGTTGTTCTAAAAGCATATATTCATTTTGGAACTGATGTATTAAAAAGATTAAATGGTATATTTAGTTTTGCTATATGGAATGATGTTAAAAAAGAATTAATTTTAGTTAGAGATCATTTTGGAATAAAACCTTTATTTTATACAATAAATGATAATAGTATTATTTTTGCATCTGAAATAAAAGGAATATTAGCACACCCTAATATTGTGCCTAAAATAAATTCACAAGGAATTGCAGAATTATTTGGCTTAGGACCTTGTCATACTCCGGGAATTACTGCATTTAAAGATATTTATGAATTAAAACCTGCACATTATTTAATATATAATAAAAATGGAGTATTTATAGAAGAATATTGGAAATTAAAGAGTAAACCTCATACAGATAGTTTTGGTACTACATGTAATAAAGTACATTTTTTATTAGAAGATTCAATTCAAAAGCAATTAGTATCTGATGTGCCATTATGTGCTATGCTATCAGGTGGGCTTGATTCTAGTATAATAACTGCTTATGCAAGCAACTATTATAAACAAAATAATCTTCCACCATTAGAAACGTTTTCAGTAGATTATGTTGATAATGATAAAAACTTTGTAAAAAGTGATTTTCAACCTAATTCTGATAACTATTATATAAATATAATGGTAGATAAATTTAAAACAAATCATCATAATATTGTAATAGATACACCTGAGCTTGCAGATGCATTAGAAGATGCTATGATAGCAAGAGATTATCCGGGTATGGCAGATGTTGATTCTTCAATGTTACTATTTTGTAAAAATATAAAAAAAGAAGCAACTGTTTGTTTATCTGGTGAGTGTTCTGATGAAATTTTTGCAGGCTATCCATGGTTTTTTAGAGAAGATGCTTTAAATAGTAATACATTTCCTTGGTCTATTGCTTTTAAAGAACGACAAGATTTATTAAATAAAGATATTGCAAGTAAAGTTAATTTAAAAGAATACATTGATTATAGATACAATGAAAGTTTAAAAAATGTAGAGATATTAGATGTGGATTCGCCTGAAACTGCTGAAAAAAGAAAAATATCTTATTTAACAACTAGATGGTTTATGCAAACATTATTAGATAGGTCAGATAGAATGGCTATGTATAATGGACTAGAACTTCGTGTTCCATTTTGTGATTATAGAATTGTTGAATATTTATGGAATGTACCATGGGATATTAAAGCATTAAATGGTAGAGAAAAGGGATTATTAAGATATGTTGTTCGTAAAATGTTACCAGAAGAAATTGTAAATAGAAAGAAAAGCCCTTATCCTAAAACACATAATCCAACTTATCTTGCTAAGGTAAAAGGAATGTTACAAGAAATTATGAATAATAATGATGCACCTATTAATAATCTTTTAGATAGAAATTATATTTTAGATATTTTAAATACTGATGGTAGAGCATTTACTAGACCATGGTTTGGTCAATTAATGACAGGACCTCAACTTATGGCATATCTTTGCCAAGTAAATATGTGGCTTGAAAAATATAAGCCTGAAATTGAAATTTAAAATCGCACATTGGGGACGTAAAAAACGTGCACGTTTAGAAAATGCAATATACGAAGAAAGAAGTAATATAGAAAATGAAACTATATTGCTTCTTTTTATATTTGTAAACTTGAAAATTATGTTAATATGTGATAAAATGTATTGCATAACAAATGTTAAATTAAAATCCTTTAAAATATTCTAGTAGGTCAGGCTAGAATTTTACATAAAAAAATTGCTACTCTTTATTAAGAGAAAGGATGAGTGAGTTATGTTATTATTAGGAATGGCATTAGTTTTTTTAATTATTTTTGCCTATTGGTATAAGAAGACAGAACAAATTGCATTTTGTATATTAATGTATATATTTGTTATAGCACTTATGATAATAGTATTAGGTGTTCAATCTGGTGACTATGGTACATGGACACAAGGAAGAACAATTATTTTAACAAAACTTGAAGAAAATTCTAATGAAGTTAAATATGTAAAAAATTTACCAAATGCAGTTATATTTAACTATGGTGAATCAAAATTTAAAATTACTAAAACAGAAAATAGTTTAGTTGAAATAATTGAAACAGATGGTGAAGAAGCATATATGCTTATGGAAACTAGACAGGGAAAAGCACAAATGCTATTTACTTTTGTTTCAAAACCTACACAAGTAAAGTATATTTTTTATGTGCCAAAAGGAACGGTAATTGAGGAAGAAAATATTAAAGAATTTAAATTAAGTGCTTAAATCTGACCAAAACCTACTAAAAATTTTTTAGTAGGTTTTAATTTTATCAATGCGCACATCACATATTATATTGTAAAAAAATGTAAAAGAATGTCGAAATATTTTTGTTGACAAAAGCTAAATTATGTTATATAAATTTAGT
>CANQOW010000082.1 GCA_947625545.1 uncultured Clostridia bacterium | reverse complement strand
CAAGTTGAATCAATATTTAAAAATCTCATAAGTGGTTGTGCACAATGATTTCCAGAACGAATACATACTCCATTTGCATCTAAAATACTTGCAACATCATGTGGATGTATTCCTTTTATATTAAATGATATTACACTAGTGTGATTTTTTGCATTTGGTGTTAAATATAATTCTATAAATTCTAATTTTTTTAGTTTTTCTATTGCATATTTAGTAAGCTCTTGTTCTATTTCTTGTATTTTTTCATAACCTATATTTTCTAAATAATCTATTGCTGCTCCTAACCCTACTACCGCTTCTACATTTTGTGTTCCTGCTTCAAATTTATTTGGTAATGGTGCAAATGTTGTGTCTTGCTCATGTACATACTCTATCATATCTCCTCCCATTAGAAATGGGGGCATATTATTTAATATTTCTCTTTTTCCATATAATATTCCTAAACCCATTGGTGCTAGCATTTTATGTGCTGAAAATATTAGAAAATCTGCATTTAATTCTTGTACATCTATTTTCATATGTTGAATACTTTGTGATGCATCTACTATTACTTTTGCTCCGTTTTTATGTGCAATTTTTATTATTTTTTGTATATTATTTATTGTTCCTAAAACATTTGAAACATGTGTAATTCCAACTATTTTTGTTTCTTTTGTTATCTTTTTTTCTATTTCCTCATCTGGTATTTCAAAGTTTTCGTTTATATACATATATTCTAATTTTGCACCTGTTTGTTTTGCTGTTTTTTGCCAAGGAACTATATTTGAATGATGCTCCATAATTGATAATACTATTTTATCGTTTTCTTTTAAAGTGTTCATTCCGTAAGAATATGCAATTAAATTTAAACTTTCTGTTGCATTTTTTGTAAATATTATTTCTTCACTATATCTTGCCTTTATGAATTTTGCTATTTTTTTTCTTGTTTCTTCATAAATTTCAGTAGTTTCTTGGCTTAGTGTATATGCTCCTCTATGTGGATTTGAATTGTTTTTTTCATAATATTCTTTTATTGCATTTATTACTTGTATTGGTTTTTGTGTTGTTGCTCCACTATCTAAATATGCTATATCTCTATTTTTTAATAATGAAAAATCTTCTTTTATATTCATTTTAACCTCTTTTCAATTATTAATCTAATTTTTTATTTATTTGTTCTATTATTTCATTTATTATATCTTCATCTTGTATTTTTTCTATTATTTTATTGAACTTTGCCCTTATTATTAATTTCATTGCTTCATTATATGAAAATCCTCTACTCATTATATAAAAAATCTGGCTTGCATCTGCTTTTCCGACTACTACTAGAATGATTTCCTTCTACATCTTCTTCACTACATAATAGCATTGGTAATGCTATTGATTTTGCTTTTTCTGATAATAACATACAAAATTCATTTTCATTTCCTTTTGATTTTTTACTTCCCTTTTTAAAATCAATTGTTCCTTTAAAATGTTTAACTGCATTATCCTTTAAAGCACCTTGTACTTCTATATTTGTTTTTGCTTTTTCTCCTCTTAGTTCTACAATATAGTTTAAATCTATTAATTGATTTTCATTTCCTATATATATTGTATTTATATTATTTTGAGCATTGTTACCTTTAATGTTTGTATAGAAATTTGTTATACTGCTCTTTCCACCAAAATCTATTATGTTATAATTTATTTTTGAATTATTTTCAATTTCATTTTCAATACTTAAAAAATTATATGTGTTTTTGTTTAAATAATTTATTAATGTAACATTTACCTCTGAATTTTCTTCTGATTTTATTCTTATTGCTCCATTATGATAAAATTCTAAATCTTCTTCTGATTCATATTTTATTATTATATTTGATTTTGTATTTTCTTTTGCTATTATTTCTATGTTTTCAATTAAATTTTTATTTTCTTTATTTAATTTATATTGTATAACTATTTTTTTATTTGTTATACTATTTATTGTAATTTTTGTATTATTATTAGAATTATTATTTATTTGTTCAATTAACTCTTTTCCAATTCCATAACTTAGTTTTAATTTACTTGAATTTTCATTAATTGTATCTTTATCTGTTTCTTTTTTTATTATAACATTTTTAAATTTTTCAATTTTTTCTGGAACTTTTATTTCTTTTATTTTTATATTATTAATATTATAATTTTTAGCAGTTCTAACTGGTGTTTCATTTAGAATTAATTCTTTCATTTTTGTTTCCTTTCTATGTAATTAATTTATAGATTTCTTTAATGCAACCTTTTTTATGTATTTTTTTAAAGATTTAGTTCCGACAGCCCTTTGAGGCGGGGGGGGGGAGACCCGCAGTAAAGACAACTAAATTATAATATATAGAGTTGTATAGTTAAATATCTATATATTTTTTGCTTAAAGTTTTTACCAGCCGTGTCGGACTAAGTTTTAAAAAAATATCATAAAAAATAGGTTGTTTAAATATATATTATACGAAATTTTTTTACCCAATAGACCCTTCAAGTTCTAAATTAATTAAATTATTCATTTCCACTGCATATTCAACTGGCAATTCCTTAGAAATTGGATAAGCAAAACCTCTTACTATCATTGCCTTTGCATCTTTTTCTGAAATTCCTCTACTCATTAAATAAAAAATCGTTTTATCACTTATTTTTCCTATTTTTGCTTCGTGAGAAAATTCTACTTTATCTGTTTTTATTTCATTTACAGGTATTGTATCTGATTTTGAAATATTGTCTAACATTAGGGATTCGCATGATACAGAACTTTTTGAATTTTCTGCATTTTCATTTATTTTTACAGATGACCTATATGTGCATATTCCACCATTTTTTGATATTGATTTTGCATTTACAACACTTGAAGTATTTGGTGCGTTGTGTACTACTTTAAAACCATTATCTAAGTTTTGACCTTTTCCTGCAAATGATATTCCTGTAAATTCTGTTTTTGCTCCTTCTCCATTTAATATGCTCATTGGGTATAGCATAGATATTTTTGAGCCAAATGAGCCTGATACCCAGTCTACTTGTGCATTTTTTCCTACTATTGCTTTTTTTGTGTTTAAATTTAACATGTTTTTTGACCAATTTTCTATTGTTGAATATCTTAAATATGCATTATCTTTTACATATAATTCTACACATCCTGCAT
>CANQOW010000081.1 GCA_947625545.1 uncultured Clostridia bacterium | reverse complement strand
TAAATGATGCTCCTGTACTTGCAATTGCAGATATAGGAATTGCAATGGGTGCATTAGGAACAGATGCAGCAATAGAAGCGGCAGATATAGTTATTATGACAGACGAGTTATCTAAAATAGTAACTGCAATTAAAATTTCTAAAAAAACTAAAAAAATAGTAAAACAAAATATTTATTTTGCAATTGGTGTTAAAATTTTAGTTTTGATATTAAGTGCATTAGGAATAACTAATATGTGGGCAGCAGTTTTTGCAGATGTTGGAGTTTCAATAATTGCTGTATTAAATGCTTTGAGGTTATTAAAATGATCGGTAAATCGGGCGTACATCGAGGACGTTAAGAATCGCAAATCGCACATGGGGACGTTAAAAATGTGCAGATTTAGAATATGCGATATATGAAGAGAAGTAATGTAGAAAATAAAACTATATTGCTTCTTTTAATATGTCAAAAAATGTAAAACTATGTCGAAATATTTTTGTTGACAAAAATAAAATTATGTTATATAAATTTAGTAATGTAATTTAAAGAAACAATTTTCTTTATGAAAAATAAAAAATAATTAATAAAAAAATTAAAATTTCTAAGCATTATTTTAAATGCAAAACAAAGCAACTTAGGTTATACAAAAATAAAGTCAAAGACAATTCAGTCTAAATTAATCAAAGAAAGATTAATCACAATAAAAAGGAATAAATAGTAAAGGAGGGTCAGGTTTAATAAAAACTTAAAGAAAAATTGTCCTTTAAAAAACATAAAAACAAATATAAAAACATTGCATTAATTTAGCAATTTTTAAAATAATTAAAAAAATTGCTAAAAAGTATTGCAAACAAAATGGCAAAATGTTAAAATAGGAAGGAGAAAATGAATGGTAGAAAAACATGAATTATTAGACCTAAAATCAGATTGGGTATTTAAAAGAATATTTGGAAAAGAAGGCAATGAAGATATATTAGCAAATTTAATAACAGCAATAACAAATGAAAAAATAGATAGAATAGTATTAAAAAATACAGAATTACTAAAAGATAGAGAGGAACAAAAGTTAAGTAGATTAGATGTAAGAGCAGAAATAAATGATGATACAATAGTAGTAATAGAAATGCAAAATCAAAATGAGCATAACTTGCTAGAAAGAAATATACAGTATATTACTAAATTATATTCAGAACAATTAAAAAATGGGCAAGATTATAAAGAAGCAAAAAATGTAATACTAATAAACATATTAAATTTTGATTATTTCAAAATAAATTCGCCATATAGTGAAATAGGGTTCAATAGTATAGAATACCCAAGAGAAATGTATGTAAAATTATATGAAAAGGAAGAAAAAATAAAATCAAATAAGTTAAGGATATTTTCATTAGAATTAAAGAAATATTTAAAACTAGACCATAAAGAAGAACCAAAAGATTTAGATTTATGGGCATGGTTATTTTCTAAAAAAGAGGAGATGGTAAAAATGGCATTAAGTAAAGGGGCAAAAGCAATACAAAGAGCGTATGAACAATTAGAATATTTAAGTCAAGATGAACAAGCAAGAGAGGAATATGATAATTATATACAATCAAAAATAGATATGCAAATGAAACTGGATTATGCAGAAGAAAAAGGTATTTCAAAAGGTCTTTCACAAGGCCTTTCACAGGGACTTTCGAGAGGGCGAAAAGAAGGAAAAGAAGAAGGTATAAAGTATGGAGAAAGAAAGCAAAAAATAAAAATAGTAAAAAATATGTTAAAAAGTAAATTATCAATAGAAACTATAATGAATATAACAGGAGCAACTAAAGAAGAAATAGAAGAAATAGAGAAAATGTAAACCTATAATTTGAAATACTAAACGTTTCATTTTAAATACAGGAAAATTTATTTGAAATGCAACTAAAATTCTTAAAAACTATTGACAACTTATTAATGTTTGTATAAAATAAAAAAGAAAATAGAACAAAAGAGAGGAGAAGTAAAAATGATAGCAAATCTTGAAACCGTTGGTACTCTACACACACACACACACACAATATGTTTAGCAGATAGAATAATTGCGTTATTTTTAGCTCTAAAATTAAATTTAATAAGAAAAATAAACAGAGTCAACTTTGTTTATATGTTAGTAATACCATTACGCATATAAATAAATTGGCTCTTTTTGTGTATTAATTTAAGTTTTATAATTATATTTTTTATTGTTTTTTATATTTAATTACTAAATATGTGAAAACAAAGGAAAAATAAAATAAAAATTTTAGGAGGTAAAAAAATGAAAGGAAAAATTTTAAAAGAAAGAGGTATAACCTTAATAGCGTTAGTAATAACAATAATAGTATTGTTGATACTAGCAGGAGTAACAATAAGTATAGTGTTACATACAGGAATAATAGACAATTCACAAAAAGCAGTAGATACATATCAAGCAAAAGCAGAAGATGAAGTAAAACAATTAGACGAATTAACATTAAAAATACAAACACAATTTGGAATATTGGATAATACTGAGGGAAAAGAAAATCAAACAATAACAGGTGAAAAATCTACATATAATAACCCAGTAATACCAGTAGGATTTAAAACATCAAATGATGGAGCAAGTTGGAAATCAAGTGATGGAAAAACAGTAGATGGATGGAATAGTGGATTAGTAATAGAAGATAAAGAAGGAAATCAATTTGTGTGGGTACCCGCACAATTACCAGATGGGGAAATAGAAGGATTAGCAAAATATGATAAGGTTTTTACAGAACCAGCACCATATTCTAATCCTAAAATTACAAGTTTAGAACAAGTAAGTAATGATAAATTACCAGAAGGAATAACAGATGAAGAAAAACAAATAAAAGATTATGGTGGATTTTATATAGGAAGATATGAGGCAGGAATACCAGAAAATATAGAAAAAAATTGGAGTAGTTTAGAAGAATTTATAGATGATAACAGATATAATGATGCTAATGAGACAATAAACTATGAAACAGAATTGTCAGAAAATATTGCGAAAATTACAGATATTCAAGAAAAACCTATAAGCCAAAAAAATAAAATTCCATGGATGTGTATTAGTTATGATAATGCTAAAATAAACGCAGAAAGTATGTATACAGGAGAAAGTGTAAAAAGTGGGTTATTAACAGGAAGAATGTGGGATACAACTTTAACTTGGTTAGTAGAAAGTGAAGCATTAAAAAAAGAAGAAGTAGATAGTACTGTATGGGGAAATTTTACTAATTCAATAGTGACTGGTATAACTGAATATTCACCACATGGAAGATATGGAATTAAATGGATAAAAGGTAATTCAATAACAAAACCAAATACTGCTAGTG
>CANQOW010000080.1 GCA_947625545.1 uncultured Clostridia bacterium | reverse complement strand
CCATGTTCCTCTAATTGGCATTACAGTAGATGTAAATATTTTCTTTCCTGTTTTATCGTATTCTGATGCATAGTAACAGCCTGGTGAACGTACTAATTGGCTTACTACAACCCTTTCTGCTCCATTAATTACAAAGGTTCCACTATCTGTCATTAGTGGGAAATCACCTAAGTATATTTCTTGTTCTTTAATTTCTCCTGTTTCTCTGTTGATTAATCTTACTTTTACGTGTAATCTTGTTGAATATGTTGCGTCTCTTTCTTTTGCTTCTTCTAAAGAATACTTTGTTTTATCTTCCATGTAATAGTCAAAGAATTCTAGTACAAGATTTCCAGAGTAGTCTTCTATTGGAGATATGTCTTTTAATACTTCTCCTAATCCTTCTTTTACAAACCAGTCATAAGAATCTTTTTGCACTTTAATTAGGTTTGGTATTTCTATACTGTCTCCGATTTTTGCAAATGTCTTACGTACGCATTTTTCGTGTTTGATATCTTTTACCAAAACAAATCACCCCTATATTTAATTTTTAATGAAGCATTTTTAGATTTTTATTTTAACAAAAAAAGTCCCTCTTGGTATAAGATTTAAAGTTTAGAGATTATTTACTGCTTCAAAATAAATTTTTTCTAATCTTCTTCTCTTATATCAATTCCTCTTTTTTCGTGTTTTGCATAAGTGTATTTGGCTTTAATTAGCCCTAGAATTAAATTTTTTAAGAATTATAAATTAGTAATTTATATTATATCATGTTTTTTTGGACAAAGTCAAGAAAAATTAAATAAATTTTTAAAATTTTTTTGCTGTATTTATTATATTAATTTTTTGCTTATCTACTTAAAAAAGGGAATATTATTAATTTTTGATAATACTCCCTTAAACTTTTTAAATTAAATATATAAAATTATATTTCTATAACTCTTTTAAATTGATCATCACTATATCTTTTTATATCCAATATGTTTATCATATCATATCTATTTCTTACTTTTTCAAAATAATCTTTTATATCTTCTTTTTTTATTATATTATTTGAATTTTCTGTTGGTAGTAAACCTTTTCTAGCATTTATCCAAGGTGTTTCATAATGAGACATTTTTTCTAGTGCTTTTCCATTATAATAACCAAAATATTTTATTATTACATCAAGTATTTCTCTTTTTTCATCAACAATTATATCTTCAATATCATAATCTATATCTATTGATATATTTGCAGATTTAAATTCCTTATATTTTTCATATATATTAACATAAACTGGTCCATGTACCCATGCTTGGCAATCGTCATTAAATAGATATTTTCCAAAAAATGCTTTGAAAAAACCTTGTGCATAATATAAAATTTTTTGTAATGCTAATGGGGTTATTTCTTTTCCAATTACAATAATATAATTTGCAATTATTTCTATTTCATTTTCAATATTACATTGAAATTTTGATTCTTTTAATAAATTAATAGAATTTTTTATATTTTTGTATGCCCTTTCTGTAATTAAACTTTTATTTTCTTCAACTAATTTATTCATGTATTCTTCATCATTTAAAATTTTATATAACTGGTCTGAATAAACTTTAGATGGTACATCTCCATTTAAATATCTTATTAAAGTTACTTCTCCCCAACCTAACAATTTTGAAAGAGGCTTTTTTCCTATTTTATATTTTGTTAATATTTGATTAATTTCTTCTGTTGTAATAATTTTTTCAACATTTCTATAAACCTTATCAATTCTAATTAAATTTTCATCATTAATTTCATTTGAACTTATTTCTTCTCCACAATTTTTACAATATCCAATTAATCTTTTATATTTATATTCTTTTCCTTTAATTTCAACTTTATCATCTATTTCTTTTATTTCATATTCAACTAAATTATTACATTTTTCACAAAACCCTTTTTTCATAACACATCTACCACCTTTATAAAAATAATTTTTCTATATTTTTCTCCGGTTTATGAAATGAAACTATTACAACAAAATTTTCTTTTTTTATGGCTATCTTTATATAAACTTTAACTATTTCTATTTTTCCCCAATTATTTAATTCATATTCTCTACAAAAAATGTATAACATTTCTTCTGGATTATTATAATTATCTGCCGTATAACAAAAATCATTTACTTCTAATTCTATTAGCATTTGTTTTTGTTTATTACTATCTAATTTATATTTTGCAATAAAATTTCTATTTTTTTCATTTTTCTCAGTAGTGCAAATTGTAAAGTTACCTTTTCTTATACTATTTTTTACTATATCTAAATATTCTTTTATTTCTTCTTTTGTGTAATTAGTATATTTAAAAGTATTTCCAGACATATTATCTACCTTCCTTTTTATTTACCCCCTTTTATTTATAGTATTAATTGATACTATTTTAACATTTTTTTGATACTATGTCAAGTTTTTATATAAATTATTTTAAAATAAGAAATACCTTCTATGATTTTTTTATTATATCATAAAAGGTATTTATTTTTAATTTACATAATTTTTTAACATTCTTATAGTTTGCATAGTTTTTTAAATTTATTGATTTATTGCTACTTTATATAAAGTCCAACTCGGAAGCCAAGGATACTATCACTGTAACTCTCTTCACGGCAAGTACGATAACATGCAGGACGGTCGACTCCGCCTTAAACTTCCTCCACGATGCACAGGGTAAGATGAATTGTCACTTGTTTTTATAAATTTTTCTGTTGTCCATTCCCATAAATTTCCTGCTAAATCATATATATTATTTCTTTTGGTATATTCTGTATTTCCTGTTTTTAATAACCACATATATTCTGTTGTTTCATCTGTTCCACTTGGTTTTGTTATATTTCCTTTCTCCCATTTTACACCTGTTAAAAACCATCCTGCCCATTTTGAATATGATGTTACTCCCTGTACTTCTGCTGTGATACAATTTCCCCAACTTGTACTATCATTATTTAATTCATCATCTGTTACTGCTCCTGATTTTTCTAGCCATGTCATTGTTGTATCCCACATTGTTCCTGTTAATAAACCACTTTTTACATTTTCATTACTATACATCTTTTCTGCATTTTTTCTTGCTTGTTCATAAGTTATGTTATTCCATGGTACCTGATTTTTTTTACTTACTGGTGTTTCTGATACACTTCTTATTTCTTTCATTTTTGCTTGATCGTTTGTAGCATCTTTTGGACTTAAATCTTCTACTAAATCTTCTGGTATTCCAGCTTCATATCTTGCTATATAAAATCCGTGATATGTACCTATTTGTGTTTTTTCATCTGATATTCCATCTGGTAATTCATCTTTTTCTGTTGTTACTGTTTCAAATCCTCCTTCACTATCTATACCTGGATTATTTTTATCTCCATACCATTTCTCATATTTTACATTTGTTCCATCTACTGGCACCCACACAAATTGGTTTCCGTCTTTATCTTCTATTACTAATCCACTATTCCATCCTTGCACTACTTTTCCTAATTCTTTATCTTCTACTATTTTCCAACTTGCATCTTCTGTATTGACTGCTTTAAATC
>CANQOW010000079.1 GCA_947625545.1 uncultured Clostridia bacterium | reverse complement strand
TATATATCCTCTTGC
Source organism: uncultured Clostridia bacterium (assembly GCA_947625545.1). Classification (GTDB taxonomy): domain Bacteria; phylum Bacillota; class Clostridia; order TANB77; family CAG-508; genus CANRES01. The sequence goes on along the minus strand of CANQOW010000079.1, from coordinate 3,617 downwards.
TTTGCATAAATTTACTAGTTTTTCCATTGAATCTAACATATTATTCCTCCACTATTTTTATAATATGTTATATTATACATTTTTTTATATAAATAGTCAAGGAAACATAATTTTTTAGATTATGTTTATCTTACTGTATAAGGAGCACCCGTTTGCAAATCTGTAATACTTATAACTCTAATTATAGCCAAATTTCCCCCAAAACAAGTATCAGAAATATATTGTCCTGCCGCAGAAGCAGAAAACCATAAAATACATTCTTCATCTCTAGTTTCGATTCTTTTTGTTATTTGATATTCACTTCTACTATTTTCTAAATGAATCTCAAACCTATCAATTGTTTCTTGATTACTATTGGATAAATCACACCAAACCCAAGGATCATTAAATCTAATATCTCCAAACCTTTCTATAAAATCTGGGGTATAAATTTCGTTCAATTGAACTTCCAAATTTATCTCACAATTAGCAGGTACAATGGCAGATGTTTCATAAGAACCTCCATGTCTATAGTTCGAAATAACCACATTTGTATTTGAAAAAGTTATTATATTTTTTTCTCTTTCCCAAACTGCATATAAAGTTATATCTCCATTTTCTGTATATGTTTCATTTTTTTCATACATTGCACCTGTTGCATCTTTATTAGTTGACCATCCTAAAAAATTATAAATTATAGGTGCATCATGAAGACCATACTCTGTTCTAGTTGGTATAACACCACTTAATTTTATGCTTTGTCCATGTGTTTTTGTTTGATTTTGTATTTCGCCTGTTCCTCCATTTAAATTATATGTTATAGTATATGTTTTTAATATTTTGCTTCCATTAGCAGTTAAAGTTATATCTCCTGCTGGCATTGTTATTGTACTACTTTGATTTGTTATATTTGCATCACTTATTAAATTTTGTTTATCACTTGTCCAATTTATCCATGTAGTATCATACCCTTCATAATTACCTATTGTTGCATTTATAGGTACTACTTTTCCTACTTTATATCTTCCTTGTCCTGTTACATTTGATATTCCTTCTCCTTTTACTAATGTTAAATTATAAGTATTTCTTTTATAATATAAACATATAGTTATATTTTCTTTAACATTTGTTGTTTCTATTTTTGAATTTTCTGCACCACTCACAGATTCCGTTAATGAACCATAATTATATGTACCATTTTCTATTGTTTCTTTATAATTTGATAATGTAATTGTTGTATTATTTATTATATTTCCTACATTTGTTGTTTTTACGCAAGTATAATTTGTATCTTCAATATTTTCTAAATAATGCTTTATTGTTAAAGTATATTGTGATACTATTACATTTTTTGTTACTATTGTTTCATTTTCTGATTTATCTACTGCTTTTATATATATTGTATAATTTCCTGGGCTTTCTACTGTAAATTCATTTGATTCTTGATAATTTTCTCCGTTAATGCTATATTCTATTGAACTTATCTCTGATATTCCTTCTTTTGCATTTGAACTTGCTGTATCTGATACTGTTGCTGTTATTGTTATTTTTAATCCATCTACATTTGTTTGAATATTACTAATTTTTGGTGCATTATAGTCTTCATTTGTTGTTTTTATTATTCTTTGTTCTATTGGATATTCTGTTTCATATAACTTATGTTTTATTACTAATAGTGCATCATCTGCTTTTGGTATTTCATTATTACTTCTTGTTTCTATGTTTGTTCTTCCTGCTTCTTCTGTTGCCTTATTTTCAAACATAGTTACCCATAATTTATTTTTTATTATTGCTAATGCATCTACTGCTCCTATTTCTCCATCATCATTTGTATCTCCATATACTACTATTGTAAATATTTTTTCTAATGTTTCTTGAGAATTATATATTTCTATTTTGTATCCTGTTCCTATCTTGGCTTCAAGTTCACTTGTTATATCTTTTCCTTCGTTATTTTTTATTTTTAAACTATATTCTTCTGAAAAATTTTTTAATATATCAGATACTTTTTCTCCTATTTCAAAACCTGAAATTAATGTTTCTCCATTTTCTATAGTTATATATGTTAATTTATTGTTTGTTATATATCCTGTTTTTGCATATGTATTATTTAATTTTAAAATTATTATTATGCCTAGTAGTAATACTAAAACTATTAATATCTTTTTTATTTTTTTCATATTTTCCCCTTTTTTATATTAATTAATAGCACCATGTGTATTTTCTGCTGTTCCACCTGTTTTAGTTACTGTTCCATTTTCATTATAAATAGTATATCCTCCACCTGAATTTGTAATTGTTCCTCCTGTCATTAGCATAGTTCCTTCAGTTATCCAAATAGTTGGATAACTGCTATCTGTTGATGTTATAGCTCCACCATTTATAGTTAAACTTCCATTTACTTGATTTATTGTATTACTGTTATATCCATATATATTTCCATTTTCTATTGTAATATTTCCTCCAGTATTATATAAGGCAGACTTATGTTCTTCTCCATTATTTGTTCCATATATATTTATATTTGTCTGTGTACTTTTTCCTATTGTTAATGTAGAATCTGTATCATTATATATAGCTCCACCTATAGCATTTCTTCCATCTACTGTTCCTCCATAAATTAATGTTGTAGCATTAGTTTTATTTGAAATGCAACCTAAAGAACCTTCTGAAATAATTTCTCCAGAATTAATTGTTAGCGTTCCATAATTACTAATTGCTCTTGAATTTTCTGCATAATTTTTTAAAATTGCTCCATTTATTGTTAATATTGAACTTAGATTTACATTCCAAACTACATATCCATCGGTATTTTCTAATCTTGCTTGAGATTGTAATATTAATGTTTTTTCATTATATATATTATAAGAAGAACTTGAATTTATACTTCCATTATCTATTTCTAAAGTTCCACTATTTCTTATATAATAATTGCTTGTTGTAATAGTATTTCCACCTAAATCTAATGTAACATTATTAGAATTAGTTATATTAGAATTTAAAGTATGTGATTGTAAAACTTGTATTGTAGTTTTGGTTGAAGAATCATTTATTGAATTTATTGCACTTTGTATTGAAGGATATTTTTTTTCTCCTATTTGTGCTATTTCATTTTCTAATCTTGCTTCTGCTAATACTGTAATATTGCTTGTAGGTGTAACTGTTGTGTTTATATTATTAACATTTTCTATACTTCCTGTTCCTTCTTTTATTTTCCAACCAGTAAATACATATCCATCTACAATTCTTGTATTAATTTGAAAGCTTCCACCTGCTTTACATTTTCCTCCTCCTGATACATATGTTATATTATCTCCTTTTTCAACTTTTACTGTATAAACATTTCTTTTATAATAAAAACATATTGTTGTATTATTAGATATTTCTAATGTTTCTATTGCTGAACTTTCTGCACCACTAACAGATTCTGTTAATGAAGCATAGTTATATACGCCATTTTCTATTGTTTCTATATAATCTGATAGTGTTATTGTTGTATTATTTACTATATTTTCTACTCTTGTTGTTTTTACATAAGTAAAATTGTCGTCTTCAATATTATCTAAATAATGTTTTATTGTTAATGTGCTTTGTTGAACTGTTACTATTGTTGAAGTTATAGTTTCATTATCAAAATT
>CANQOW010000078.1 GCA_947625545.1 uncultured Clostridia bacterium | reverse complement strand
ATTGCACCTAATACTACTCTATATATAGCAAATAATTTGAAACTTCCCTTTTTTAAGTATTCTAATAAAAATTTTATTACTAATAAACCAACTATAAAACTTGTTAAAACACCTATAAAAAAATTTAAACTAAAAACGAAATCTTTCATTTTATATAATGCAGCACCTGCAACTATTGGCGCAGATAACATAAATGAATATTTTGCAGCAGATGTTCTATCTATTCCTAATAATCTAGCACAAGTCATTGTTACTCCTGAACGTGATACTCCCGGAATAAATGCTAAACTTTGAGATAATCCTACTAAAAATGTTTGTTTAAATGTTAAATGCTCATAATCTGTTGTAGATTTACATTTTTCATCTACTATGTATAGTATAATTCCCATTACAATTAATGCTATTGCAATTATTAAAGGTTTTGTTAATATATCTTCCATAAATTTATCTAGTATAAATCCAATTATTGCTCCTGGGATTGTTGCTATTACTATGTACCAAAACATTTTTCCTTCAAATGTTTTTTCTTTTTTTACAACTTGTTTATATCCTCCAACTATTAAATTTATCCAATCTTTAAAGAAAAATATTGCTATTGCTAAAAGTGTTCCAACATGTAAAGCAACATCAAATGCTTCAAATGTTGTATTAAATTCTGCTGATGATGTCCAATTAAATATCCATGGTATTAAATTTAAGTGTGCTGAACTTGATATTGGTAATAATTCTGTTAATCCTTGTACTATTCCTAAAATTATTGCTTGAAATAAACTCATATTAATTTCTCCTTTTTATCCTATTTCTAAAATATTATATATTGTTTCTTTTATATATTTTGCAGATGTTACTGGTGCTACTTTTCCAGGTAAAGATAATGCCCAAACAAATTTTATATTTTTCTTTTTTATTTCTTGCTTATCTACTCCACCCGGATTAGATGCTAAATCAATTACTAAACAGTCTTCTTTTAATTTATCTAAATTACTTGCATCTAAAACAATACTTGGTATTGTATTTATTATTACATCAAATTTATTTAGATTCTCATTTAATTTTTTTATATCGATTGGTGTATAACCATAAGCCTGTATCCATGCAAGGTCATGTGGTTTTCTTGCTTCGCAATATACATTTGCACCAATTCCTAATAACATTTTTGCTAAAACTTTACCAATTCTACCAAATCCTAAAATTAAAACATTACTACCGCATAAAGTTATTTCTGTTTGCTCCATAGCAATTTGTATTGCACCTTCGGCAGTTGATATAGAATTTAATACACTTAGTTCTTCTCTTTTAAGTATATCTATTATTTCAACATTATTATTTTTTAATAATTCATATACATTATCTCTAATTGCTCCTGCTATAAATGTTTTATTTTTTAATTCTTTTGTTAAATCTTCTATTTGTATTTCATTATTTGAAAATGTTGCATTTATTGTTTTACCATTACTTGAAAATGGTACTGGTCCTATTATTATATCTGCACTTTCTACTAATTCTTTTATTGTTTCACATTGTATTATATTTTCTTGTTTATCTAATCCATAAGTATATACTTTATTTCCATCTTTTGCTAGCATTTCTGCTAATTTTTTTATTCTTAAATCTCCACCTATTATTGATATTTTTTTATTCATTTAATTTTATCACCATCCTTTGTATAATTATATATATTTTTTTTATTTTTATTCTCTTTGTTTTTCAATATTGTTTTCTTTTACATTTTCTACTTTTATTGTATTTATATTGAATTTACCAACTATTCCATAAGTTTCTTCTAAATGTTTAAATACATCTTTTTCTTTATTTGTAAAGGTTGTTACTCTTTCTTGAATATCTTCTTCATCAATATTATTACATCTTATACTACCTTTTATTGGTATAAATATTGGCTCTTCTAATGCTGTTTTTATGTAAAAACTATCTAATTCAATCGCTAAATTTACAAAGTTTATGGCTTTTTCTTTTTCACCTTTTAACATATATATTTTTGCAAGATTATAGTAAGCCATAGGTGATATTTCATCACTATTTAGACTTAAATTGAAGAATTTTTCTGCTTCATCTAAGTCTCCTGCTAATAAATTAATTTGTGCTATATCATAGTGTGCATTGTATAATAAAGTGTTAAGTTCTGCTGCTTTTTGATAATATGATTTTGCATTTGTAAAATCATTTAACATTGTATATACCATTCCTAAGTTATAGTATATGGCATAATTATTTTGATTGTATTTTAAAGCATTCATATATGTACTTAAGGCTTCTTTGTAATCTCCCTTATCACATAGAATATCTCCTAAAAGCTCAGTTGCTTTATAGAAATCTGGTTGTTTTTTTAATAAATTTGTAAGTATTGTTTCTGCTTCATCTTTTTTGTCTAAATCGTTTAAAAGATATGCTATTTTGTAATATGAATTATAATCTTTTTTGTTGCTATCTACTGCTTTTATATATTCATCTATGGCCTTTCTCATTCCGCCTTCTTTTTCGTATATTTCTGCTAAAATTTTGTGTCCTAAATAACTATTTTTGTATTTTGTAACTAATTTTATTAATATACCTTTTGCTGTTTTTGAGTTATTAAATATAAGTAATGCTTTTGCAGATATTACATAAGCAAGTTCAATACAATTTACCCCTTTATATTCTGCAATTATTATACATAATGGTAAAATTATTGCTAATAAATACATAATTATTTTTAGAATTAATGCAATTTGTATTCCAAAAATTATTCCTATAAAACCTATTGCTATTCCTACCGCTTCTATTAGTAATATTGTAAGATATGTTGTATCATTTCTTTTTACCATTTTAAAAAATATTATTATGAATAAAGAAAATGCTAATAAGTTGAATATTATTTTTTCCATCATTTTTAATGACTCCTCTTCAATTTATCCTTCATTTTATTATTCTTTTGTTTTTACATCTACTTTTATATGAATTTCTCTTAATTGTTGTTCTGTAACTTTTCCAGGTGCGTCCATTAATAAGTCTTGTGCTTTACTATTCATTGGAAATGCTATTACATTTCTGATAACTGGTTCATCTGTCAATAACATTATCATTCTATCAACTCCAGGTGCTATTCCTGCATGTGGTGGTGCACCATATTGGAATGCATTAAATAATGCTTGGAATTTTTCTTCTATAACTGATTTATCATATCCTGCTATTTCAAATGCTTTTATCATTATTTCAGGATCATGATTTCTAACTGCTCCAGAAGATAATTCTATTCCATTACATACTATATCGTATTGGTATGCTAGTATATCTAATGGTTCTTTTGTTTTTAATGCTTCTAGCCCACCTTGTGGCATTGAAAATGGGTTATGGCAAAATTCTAGTTTTCCTTCGTCTGATAATTCATACATTGGGAAATCTACTATCCAACAGAATTTGAATACATCTTGTTCTAATAAATTTAATCTATTTCCTAATTCTATTCTTATTTGTCCTGCTAATTTTTCTACTATTCCCGGTTTTTCTGCTATAAAGAATATTGCATCATTTGGATTTGTATTTGTTTGTGTTAATAGTTTTTCTCTTGATTCATCATCTATAAATTTTGCAATTGGTCCTTGTAGTGTTCTATCTTCATTTACTTTTAACCATGCTAAACCTTTTGCTCCACATTCATTTATTGCAAATTCTGTCATTCCATCAAAGAAACTTCTTGGGTTATCACAACAATTTGGTACAGATATTATTCTTACTGTTTTTCCTTTGAATGCGTTAAATTCTACATTTTGGAATATTTCTGTAACATCTTGAATTATTAATGGGTTTCTTAAATCTGGTTTATCTGAACCATATTTTAACATTGCATCTCTATATGCAATTCTTGGGAATGGATATTCTGCAACTTTTTTATTTGAAAATTCTTTAAATGTATTATATATTACTTCTTCCATTACTGAAAATACATCTTCTTGTGTTGCAAATGCCATTTCCATATCTAATTGATAAAATTCTCCTGGTGCTCTATCTGCTCTTG
>CANQOW010000077.1 GCA_947625545.1 uncultured Clostridia bacterium | reverse complement strand
TTAAATGTAGTAGCAGTAAAAGCACCAGGATTTGGAGATAGAAGAAAAGAAATGCTAGAAGATATTGCAATATTAACAGGTGGAGAAGTTATTACATCAGATTTAGGATTAGAATTAAAAGAAACAACAATAGAACAATTAGGAAGAGCAAGACAAATAAAAATACAAAAAGAAAACACAATAATTGTAGATGGAGCAGGAGATAAAGAAGCAATATCAACAAGAATAAATCAAATAAGAAAAACAATAGAAGATACACAAAGTGAATACGATAAAGAAAAATTACAAGAAAGACTTGCAAAATTAGCAGGTGGAGTTGCAGTAATTCAAGTTGGAGCAGCAACAGAAATAGAAATGAAAGAGAAAAAATTAAGAATAGAAGATGCTCTATCAGCTACAAAAGCAGCAGTTGAAGAAGGAATTGTTGCAGGTGGAGGAACAGCATATATAAATGTTATAAACAAAGTAGAACCATTACTAAAAGAACTAAAAGAAGACGAAAAATTAGGAGCATCAATAGTATTAAAAGCATTAGAAGAACCAATAAAACAAATAGCAGTAAATGCAGGATTAGAACCAGCAGTAATAGTAGAAAAAGTAAAATCAAGTGCACCAGGATTTGGATTTGATGCTGCAAACGAAGAATATGTAGATATGAAAAAAGTTGGTATTGTAGACCCAACAAAAGTTACACGTAGTGCATTACAAAATGCAGCAAGTGTTGCATCAATGGTACTTACAACAGAAAGCATTGTAACAGATATAAAAGAAAAGAAATGTAGTTGTGGAAACCATGAAGGTGGAATGCCAGCAGGAATGGAAGGAATGTATTAATAAAAAATTTAAAAAATAGAGCAGACGATTAAGAAAAAGTCTGCTCTTTATTTTGTTTAAATTTGGCTAATGTATTAGCAACCACAACCTCTGTTACCACCACAACAACAGAATATTAAAATTAAGATTATTATAATCCAGCAGCAGTCATCACCAAAACCGAAACCGCAGCCACCACAACCTCTATTTTCTTGCATTATTTTTCACCTCCTTTAAATAAAATATGATGTACTTTTTGTGAGTAGATTGTAAGTATTTCTAGTTATTGTTGCAACAACCTCTGTTATTGCCACATCCACAGAAAAGTAATAAGAATAAGATTATGAACCACAAAATCTCACTATTACAACAATTTCCCATTAAAGCGACCTCCCTTATTCTTTTTTCTTGTTCTTTTGTATAATATATAGTATTCTAAAATAAAAAAAGTGTTACAATTTTAAATTATGTATATTGACTAAATTAGATATAAGATATAAAATATAAAGGTATTTATTTGAAAGGAATGAAAGATATGATTATAAAATATAAAGATAAAAATATAGAAGTAGAAAAAGGAACAAAGGTTATGGACGCTTTAAAAGAAGAAATTAAAAATTCTCAAAATCCAATAATCGCATGTAATTGTAATAATGAAATAAAAGCATTAAATTATGATATAAATGAAGATACTACAATAGAATTAATAGATTTTACTTCAATGGAAGGAAAAAGAGTATATATAAGAGGACTTATATATATAATGTCAATGGCATTTAATGAGTTATATCCAGAAGTAAAACTAACTGTAAATTATCAATTATATAATGCAATGTATTGTGATATATCAAATATAAAAATAACACATGAAATGTTAAAAAATGTTAAAGAAAAAATGCAAGAAATAATAAATAAAAATATACCAATAATGAAAATACACATGACCAAAGAAGAAGCAGAAAAATTTTTTGAAGAAAACAATATAGTAAATGGCAAATTACAATTAGAAATAAAAGATAAAAAAGATATATCATTATATAAATGTGAAGATTATTATAACTATTTTTATGGAGTAATGCCAATATCTACAGGAATGATAAAATATTTTGATATAGTAAAATATCATGATGGATTTTTAATAAGATATCCAAGTAGAACAAATCCAAATGAAATTACAAATTTTATTGAAACAAAAAAACTATCCTCAACACTATTAGAATATACAGATATTCATAAAGTATTAGGAGTAGATACAATAGGAAAATTAAATGAAAAAGTAAAAAATGGAAAAATAACAGATTATATACTATTAGCAGAAGCATTACACGAAAAGAAAATTGCACAAATTGCAGATAATGTTGTAAAAAATAAAGATGTAAAAATGGTATTAATAGCAGGACCATCATCATCAGGAAAAACAACATTTGCAAGAAAATTAGGAATGCAATTAAGATTAAATGGCTTAAAACCAGTAACAATATCTGTTGATAATTATTTTGTAGAAAGAGAACAAAATCCAAGAGACGAATTTGGAAACTACGATTTTGAATGTATAGAGGCACTAGACATAGAATTATTTAATAATCATATAACGAAATTATTAAATGGAGAAGAAATAGATGTTCCAAAATTTGATTTTACAGAAGGAAAAAAACATTATGATGGAACGAAAATGAAATTAGCAGAAGATGAAATCTTAGTAATAGAGGGAATACATTGTTTAAATGATAAATTAACTAGATCAATACCAAAAAATAAAAAATATAAAATATATATAAGTGCATTAACAGTTTTAAATATAGATTCATATAACAGAATTTCAACAACAGACACAAGACTTATAAGAAGAATTGTAAGAGATAATCAATATAGAAATTATTCAGCATTACATACAATAAAAATATGGTACTCAGTAAATAGAGGAGAAAATAAATATATATTCCCATATCAAGAAGAAGCAGATAGTATGTTTAATTCTTCATTAATTTACGAGTTAGGAGTATTAAAAGATTATGCCTTACCACTTTTAAGAGAAATAGATAAAACAAACCCTGAATATGCAGAAGCAAAAAGAATTGCTACATTATTAAGTTATTTTGAATCAATACCAGAAAAAGATATACCTAATACATCTTTAATAAGAGAGTTTATAGGTAATGGAGTTTTTGATGTACATTAAATAAGTAAAGGAAGAAAAAATGTTAAGTAAATTTACAGAAATTGATGAAGAATTTATTTGTGAAAATTGTGGTAAAAAAGTAGAAAAATTAGGTTATTCTTGTAGAAATCATTGCCCTTATTGTTTACACTCTAAACATGTAGATATAAATCCAGGAGATAGACAAGAAGAATGCCAAGGACTATTAAAACCAATAAGTGTTGAATTAGATAGTAAAAAAGGTTATGTTATAATTTTTAAATGCACTAAATGTGGAAAAATAAGAAGAAATAAAGCAGCAAAAGACGATAATATAGATTTAATAATAAAATTAACAAGTAATCAAATTTAAAAAAAATTGCAGAAGTTTAATATTTTAAACTTCTGTATTTGTTTAAAAATTAAAGAAAATTTTAAACAATTCACTTGTAAAATCAAAAAAAAGATAGTATAATAAACTATTATAAAATAAAAGGAGAAAAAATTTGGAAAACAATCAAAAAGCAAAATATAATAGTTTTAAACAAATACTAAACACATTTTATAATGATGAAATGGCTATATTAAATGAACCCGAAAAAAAAGTAAACGATATATATAATAAAATACAAATTATACCAACAATAATATATAACAAATCAATAGGAGAATTAAAAGTAAGATTTGAACTATTAAAAGACAAACAAAGTTATAAAATAGAGAATCTTAAAGATTTCTATGAAAGAATGAATGAAAAAGAATCATATAAATATGGAACAAAATTAGAATTTATACATGATGAAGAAGCAATCACAAAAGAAAGTAAAAAAATATTAAAATTCATAATGAAATATGCAGAAATAATAAAATACGTAAACAATAGTACAAACGAGAATTTTAGAAAATATGGAAAATACTTAAACGAAGAATATATAAACATAAATGAAACCACATTAGATGAGCTATTTGAAATACTAAAAGGAAAACATGTAAAAATACAAACAAAATATGAAGAAAAAGAGATAATGTTTGTAGAAGACGAACCCAATATTATATTTGAAATAGAAAAAATAAATGATGAAGAATATAAAATTTCTCCAAGTATAGATACACATAATACTTATGAAATATTAAAAGGAAAAAAGTACACATACTTTTTATATGGCAGAAAACTATATAAATGTACAAAAGAATATGAAGATACAGTAATAAAATTATTAAATATATTTAGACAAAATATTACAAATGAAATGACATTTGATGAAGAATATTTAAAAACTTTTTGCTCTTTAATTGTTCCAAAAATGGAAAAATACATAGAAATAAAAGATAAAAAAAAACTTAATTTAGACAAATACATACCA
>CANQOW010000076.1 GCA_947625545.1 uncultured Clostridia bacterium | reverse complement strand
GAGCATTCCTAATATTTCTTTTATTTCTTTTGCATTACTGTTCCATATATTTGATGTTAATAAGCCTTGAAATTTTTCTTCTTTCCATTCTGGCATTTCTAATATTTTTTTTATTTCTTTTGTATTACTTTTCCATATATTTGATGTTAATAAGCCTTGAAATTTTTTATCTTCCCATTCTGGCATTTCTAATATTGCTTTTATTTCTTTTGCAGTACAAGACCATATAGTTGATGTTAATAAACTTTGGAAGCGTTTATCTTCCCATTCTGGCATTTCTAATATTGCTTTTATTTCTTTTGCATTACTGGTCCATATAGTTGATGTTAATAAGTCTTGAAATCTTTTATCTTCCCATTCCGGCATTTTTAATATTTTTTTTATGTCTTTTGCATTACTGGTCCATATAGTTGATGTTAATAGGCTTTGAAATTTTTTATCTTCCCATTCGAGCATTCCTAATATTTCTTTTATTTCTTTTGCATTACTGTTCCATATATTTGATGTTAATAAGCCTTGAAATTTTTTATCTTCCCATTCCGGCATTTCTAATATTTCTTTTACTTCTTTATATGATAATCTATATAATCTGTCACTTATTAAATTTTTTCTATTTTTTAATAGATTATTTATTTCTATTTGTTCTTGTTTATCCATATTTTTACATTCCTTATAAATTTTATTTGTTATATATTTTTATATTAAATATAATTCTTCTAATATATTCATGTCTTCACTTGCTTTTTCTAATAACATTCCATTATATTTTTTGTTTAATTTTTCATATTTTTTTATAAATTCATCATACTGCATATTAAATAAATCTAAATAATCTGATACTATATCTTCTATGTAATTACATTTTTCTTTTGATAAAAATGTTACTATTTTATAAAAATTTTCTTTATCTAGGTTTTCAAAAACACTTTCTTCATATTTTTCTTTTATTGCATCTATATTAATCATATTTATATTCCCCTTTATTTTTGTGAATTTAAAACATCTATTATTTTATAGGTTTCTTTTTTTACCCTTTCTGTAACCTGTTCTACTGTTTTTTCATCACACATATCCCATATAAATAAATACTTATATAGTAAAGAATAACTTTGAATAGCATCTTTTAGTTTACTTATTAATTTACTTTTTTCTTTTGAATTTGTAATACTATTTGGAGTGTAGTTATATTGATATAATATATCTTCTAAAAATATTAAATTATCTATGTTAGAAAATAATTCTAAATTAAACAACATATCTTCTGCTGAACGAGTAACTTCTCCCTTAATTTCAATATTTTTTAAAATGCTACTTTTTGTACAATTTGACCAAACTGCATTTAACATATATCCTTTTATAAAAAATGGATATACTTCGTTTTTAAAATCTTGTTTTAATACTTTTCTTTCTGCTTCTTCTGCATATTTATATTGTTCATAACCATCTGGTTCTTTTTTATATCTAAATCTAATTAAATCTGGTTCATTATATTTTTTTATAACTTCTTTTACTCTTGAAATGGTATTTTCTAAATAAATATCATCCGCATCTAAAAACATTGTATATTTACCTTTTGCTACATTTATTCCTGCTTTTCTTGCATAAAATGTCCCTTTATTTTCTTGATTTATTACTTTTATATTTTCATTTTTTAATTTTTCACATATTTTTATTGTATCATCAGTTGAACCATCATTTACAATTATAATTTCTGTATCTTCGTTTATAGCAGATTTTACAGCATTTTCTATTGTATTTTGAGCATTATATGCCGGGATAATTACAGTTATTAATTTTTCCATTTTTTTACTCCTAAATATTATTTATCTTTTATCGACTTTTCTAAATCTTTCATTTTAGTTATAACTTTTTCTTCATTCATTGTTGTTACTATTGTGTATAGGGTAATTGCCTCTATTGTTATTTCTTTTTCATAAGAATATTTTGTATTATATGCATATTCTGAAACTATTAAATCTAAATTTGGAAATTCCTTAATTGTTTCAATTATATCTCCTATTTCACTAGAATGAATTAAAACATGTTTATCTAATTTTGTTTGGTATTTTCCAATAGTATCTTTATTTCCTGATACATGTAATATTTTTACCTTTTCTTTATGTTTTATTTGTTTTAAGTATTCCTCATAAGTCATATTTAATTCTTCGCTTGCAAGTTTTGCATGTGTTATATCAAATACACCAAAATCAACATTTTCCCACGAAGCGCTTATAAATTCTGGTGTAAATGTTAATTTATCAAAATGAAATTCTCCTGGTATATTTTCTAAACCTATTTCTATTTTTTGTTCTCTTAATTCATTTTTTATTTTTTCTACATTTTGTTTTAAAATTTCATTTATTGAATTTAGATTATATTCATTTAGTCTTTCTCCATTTTCTAAGCCTATGTGTGTACTTATTCTATTAACTCTATTATTAATAACTTTTTTTAATGTATCAAAATCAACGTTTTCAAGACATTTTTTACTATGTATTGCTGGCAACATATTAGGTATTCCATGAATATCTACTTTGCATTTCATTTTTTCTGAAAAATTTAAAAATTCTTCTAGCAAATTGTATGTGCAATGTTTACCCGGAAATTTTAGAGTATTTATATAACCTTTTTCTATTAAATATTTATATGTGCTGTCATATGAGTTTTGATTTTCATTTTCTTTTAAATAGTTTATACCTATATCTATCATTAATTTCTCCTTAAAATTGCATTATATTAGATTATTCATCTAATATATTTTCTATTTGTAGTATTACATTATCTATATTGAATATATTGCTCCTGTTTTTAATATTTTGACTTAATTTTTTTCGTAAATTTTCGTCTTTTAAAATTGTTTTTAAGCCTCTATATATTCCAGATTCTGTATTTGGTACAATTATAGCAGTTTGTCCATCTTCTCCTAGTATTTCTTTTATGCCCGGACATTTTGTAGTTACAATTGGTTTTTCTAATACAGTTGCTTCTATTAATGCTGAACTTAAACCTTCTATTCTTGAAGAACATACAAATATATCTGATTTTTGTACATATTTATATGGATTATCAGTATAACCTATTAAATTTACTGTGTGACTTAAATTATGTTCTTTTATATATGTTTCTAATTTTTTTCGTTCATCTCCATCACCTATAATCCATAAGGTATGTTTAATTCCTTCTTTAATTAATTTATTATGCACTTTTAGTAGTCTATCATAACCTTTTTCTTTTACTAATCTACCAACTGTTGAAACAATTATTCCATTATGGTTTAATTTATCTGTAATATTTTCTTTTGCTTTTTCTAATATTTCTTCTGTATTAATTGGATTTACTTGAACATATAAATTATTTGTAATGCCTGTTTTTTCAGTAAATCTCTTTTTTACTTCTTCTGATACACATATTATTTTATTAAAACTTTTATATACTTTTTTTTCTTCTTCTATATTTTTAAATACTTGATTTTTAGTTATATTGTTAATATCTGTATGTATCCATGCAATTTTTTTAGATTCTTTATTATAAGAATTGGCAACAAATTTTGATACTTTACCTTCTAAAAATGCTACTTCAATATCATATTTTTCTTTTATTACTTTTTTATATAATTGCTTTGGAAAATATTTAATGCCCATTATATAAAATTTCCATATTAATTTCATTATGTTATTAGATATTTTATAAAATTTTGATTCTTTATTATTACGACTTTTTTTAAAATATGCATTAAATAAATATTTGTATTTTATTCCTTCTATTTCTTTTAATTGTTCTACATACGTTCCATCATTAACTAATGCTAATATTGTTACAGAATATTTTTGTTTGTTTATTTTTTTTAGTAAGTTTAACATTACTTTTTCTGCTCCACCCATTTGCATTGTATGTACTACAAATAGTATTTTTTTCATTTTTCCTCCTAAATTTACATTATATACAATTTTGAAATTCTACTATTATATAATATATATATATATATACATATTTTAAACGAATTTTCAATTAAATCATACACGACAAATAAAACTAGTTTAATGGTTTCATTGTTGGAAATAATAAAACATCTCTTATAGAAGCAGAGTTTGTAAATAACATAACCATTCTATCTATACCTATACCTAAACCACCTGTTGGAGGCATACCATATTCTAGTGCATTTATAAAATCTTCGTCCATTTCATTTGCTTCTTCGTCTCCTGCTTCTCTTTGTTTTACTTGTGCTAAAAATCTTTCATATTGATCTATTGGGTCATTTAATTCTGAATAAGCATTACCATATTCTCTACCACCTATAAATACCTCAAATCTTTCTGTTAGTCTTTTATCTGATGGTTTTTTCTTTGTTAAAGGTGATACTTCTATTGGGTAATCATATATAAATGTTGGTTGTACTAATGTTTCTTCAACAAATTCTTCAAAGAAACTATTTATTA
>CANQOW010000075.1 GCA_947625545.1 uncultured Clostridia bacterium | reverse complement strand
ATTTCACCTAATAATACCCACATTAAAATCGGTAATAAAGAGTTTAATAAGGTATTGAAACTTATTCTTAATAATCGATTCATTTTTTATCATCTACTTTCATTGGTGAAAAATTAAAATTTCTTTTCATATATAAAGGCTTGCTCTTTTGTAATATTTTCTAATTATCCATATTCTTTTAAGGCTTTTAAATCTTTTATTTCTTTACTTTTATATAGTTGTTTTTTAATAAAATTAACATCAAATAATTTAAATTTTTTATTAATTAAATAGGATACTAATTTAGAAATTGTCATCTTTTTATAAATATTTATTAATTTATCTTTGGTCAAAACATAATTTTTATTTGAAGAAAGTAGTTCATAATATACACCATTTTGTTTTGTATACTTATTTGTTTGATAAAAATTATTTTTTAAATAAAAATCTTTTCTTAGAAATAATATTTTTTTGGTTTCAATGCTTAAAATAATTGTATTATATTTTTTAATTAATTCTTTCAAAATGCTACTACCAAGTCCTTTATTTGCATTTCTTTATTGATAGCAAAATACATTAAATATGCAATATCATTATCAAATATTAAAAATAAAATCCCAGTAGTTTTATTATCAATAATTATTTCTTTAAAAATTGTATTACTTGATTTAAACAATAATTTTAAAATCCAAAAAGATATTTATTCATTTTTTGGGAAAAGCATTATTATAAATTTTTTTCTATTTTTGTTGTCAAAATAATCCACATAATTAGCCATCATTCACCTCATATCAATTAATAATTTAATTATATCATGTTATAATAAATAACTTTTTACTCTTGCCATTTTTTACTTCCCACTACTAACTTAGTAAGCGAAAGAAAAACAAGCACGAATGCTGATTCACAATGTTATCATAAAATGTTCCCATTGGGAAATCCTTGATTTTACGGGGTTTTTTGCATTTTTGGGAACAAATTGAATTTTTTGTGCACATTTTGAGCACATTTTTCAATTTTTTTGGGTTTTTTTATAATTTTTTCAAAACCATATGCCTCGCAAGCCCTTATAAAACCTACTACTTTCCACAACAATTTTTATATTTCTTACCGGCTTCCGGCACGGACATAAATCATTTCTACCCACTTTTGGTCCATGATTTACTACTGGCTCATGATTTATTCCACTATCTGGTAGTGGTTCTGTTGATTCTATATTAATTTTATTTAAAGTTTCTAATGCTGCATTTGTTATTTGTACTTGTGCTTCTCTTTTTAAATTTTCTGCTTTTTCAACATTCATAAGTATTTTAACAACATCTAATTTAATGTCATTAATCATTTCGTCAAACATATCAAAGCCTTCTATTCTATATTGTTCAATTGGATTTTTTTGTCCATAAGCTCTTAAACCAATTCCATCTTTTAATTCTTCCATTGCATCTATATGGTTTATCCATTTTTCGTCAACAACTTTTAGCATTACAACTCTTTCAAGTTCTCTTAAATTTTCTTCTCCAAAGTTTTGTTCCTTATCTGCATATTTTTTAGATACTTTTTCTTTTAATTCTTCTATTACTTTCTTTTCTTGAATATTTTCTTCTTTTAATGCATCTAATTCATTTATTCCAAATGTTGTTCTAATTTCTTGCATTAAAGAATCTTTATTTACTTTTTCATCTGCAAAATATGTTGATACTACTTCTTCTATTACTGAATTATACATATTTTCAATACTTGCTTTTAAATTGTTTCCATCTAATACTTCTCTTCTTTGTTTATATATAATTTCTCTTTGTGTGTTCATAACATCATCATATTGTAATACATTTTTACGTATGCTAAAGTTTCTTCCTTCAACCCTCTTTTGTGCTTTTTCTACTGCATTTGATATTATTTTAGATTCTATTGGCATATTTTCATCTGCACCTAATGTATTATATACATTAGTTATCATATCTCCACCAAATATTTTCATTAAATCGTCATCTAATCCAATGAAGAATTTAGATTGACCTATATCACCTTGACGTCCACTACGTCCTCTTAACTGATTGTCTATTCTTCTTGATTCGTGTCTTTCTGTTCCTATTATTTTTAATCCACCGGCTTCAATTACCTTTTCTTTTTCTTCTTTTATTTCTTCTTCGTATTTATTTTCTAGTTCTTTAAATATTTTTCTTGCATTTAATATTTCTTGATCGTCAGTTTCATTATATGTTGTTGATTGTTCAATTAATTCTTCTGATATTTTTTGTTTTCTCATTTCTTGTTTTGCTAAGAATTCTGTATTTCCTCCAAGCATAATATCTGTACCACGTCCTGCCATATTGGTTGCAATTGTTACTGCACCAAATTTACCTGCTTGTGCTATTATTTCTGCTTCTTTTTCGTGATATTTAGCATTTAATACTTCGTGTTTTATTCCTTCTTTTCTTAAAATTGAACTTAATTTTTCAGATTTTTCTATTGATACTGTACCAACTAGAACTGGTTGACCTTTTTTGTTACTTTCTTTTATGCTTTCTACTATTGCCCTAAATTTTGCATTTTCATTTTTATATACTACATCATTTTCGTCAACTCTTATCATTGGTTTATTTGTAGGTATTTCAATAACATCAAGATTATATATATCTCTAAATTCTTGTTCTTCTGTCATTGCAGTACCTGTCATTCCTGATAATTTTTCATACATTCTAAAATAATTTTGGAATGTAATTGTTGCAAGTGTTTTAGATTCATCTGCTATTGCTACTCTTTCTTTTGCTTCTATTGCTTGATGTAATCCATTATTATATCTTCTTCCATACATTATTCTTCCTGTAAACTCATCAACAATTAATACTTCTCCATCTTTTACTATGTAGTCTATATCTTTTTTCATAATTCCATATGCTCTTAATGCTTGGTTGATGTGATGAACTATATCCGAATTTTCTATATCATTTAAATTTTCTAATCTAAATTCTTCTTCTGCCTTTTTTATACCTTTTTGTGTTAGTGATGCAGATTTTGCTTTTAAATCTACTATATAATCGTAATTTTCATTGTCTTCTGCTTGTTCAAAATCTTTAACATCTTCTTCTACTAATACTTTAGCATGTAATTTTTTTACAAAACTATCTGCTTTTTTATATAATTCTGATGATTTATTTGCTCTACCTGAAATTATAAGTGGTGTACGTGCTTCATCTATTAATATACTATCAATTTCGTCTACTATTGCATAATGTAACCCTCTTTGTACTGCTTGATTTTTGTATATAACCATATTATCCCTTAAATAATCAAATCCAAATTCGTTATTTGTTCCATAAGTTATATCTGCTAAATATGCTTTTTGCTTTTCTTCTGGATTCATTCCACTTATTACTAAACCAACACTTAATCCTAAAAATTTATATAATTTTCCCATCCATTCACTATCTCTTTTTGCAAGATAATCGTTTACTGTTATAACATGTACTCCTTTTCCAGATAGTGCATTTAAATATACTGGTAATGTTGCTACTAATGTTTTACCTTCACCTGTCTTCATTTCTGCAATTCTACCTTGGTGTAATATTATTCCACCTATTAATTGTACATCAAAATGTCTCATTCCTAATACTCTTTTTGAAGCTTCTCTAACAACTGCAAATGCTTCTGGTAGAATGTCATCTAATGTACTTCCTTCTTGTAATTTTTGTTTAAATTCGTTTGTTTTTGCTTGTAACTCTGTGTCTGTTAATTTTGATATTTCTTCTTCTAAATTATTTATTTTTTCTACTATTGGTCTTACTCTTTTTACCTCTTTTTCTGAATATGTTCCAAATATTTTACTAATTAAGCCCATTTTGGTCCTTCCTTCCATGTTTTTTTAATTTCTTATTTACTATATCACTTTTTTATTGTTTTAGCAAGTTTATTTTTATACTTAATTAAATTTATTAAAAAAAAGAGGGTTATTAACCCTCAGTTTGAATATTTTTTAATAATTCTTCGATTTTACTTTGAACTGTTTTTATTCTAAAAATTTGGTCTTCATTTAGAAATGCATTTTTTATTATATTATTTCCTTCCTCTAATAGAATATTACCTTTCATATCAATTACTTCTGTATATTTTTCTATTTTTTCTTTGTCATAATTTATAGAAAGGTATAATCTATATCTAGTTCTATGAAGACTTTTTAAAGAAGTATAACTTCGTTCATAGTTTGTTAATAAATTATTTTGCTGCCTTAGTAGGTGAACTTTTAAAATTATATTTATTGCAAGTGAAAAATATATAAAATATAGAATCCAATTGAGATTACTATCAAGTTCTCCCTTTAAATACCTTTCTGTCAAAAAGCAGATAAAAATTAATTCAATTACCATTAAAAACCGCATAATTATTTTTTTCATATTATTGTCCTCCCAAAAATTTTTTTATTATTTTGTAATACTTTGCTGAAAAACGAAGGTTATAAAAAATTCAAACTAACAATATTATAACATAATTTTACATAATTTGCAAATTTTATTTTTTT
>CANQOW010000074.1 GCA_947625545.1 uncultured Clostridia bacterium | reverse complement strand
TTTTTACAAAGTTATCATCTAATATTTCAAACTCATTTGACATATTAATTATCTCCTTTCAAATTTTTTATATAAATCTAAATAATATTTAAGTAATTTACTACAATTTCCATTCTTTGTTCAACTAATTTATGTTGTTCTATTAACCATGTAGGTGTGCAAGACATAAATATTTTCAAATATTCTGTATCATTTTCTAAAAAACAACCTAAAATTCTTAATTTTCTAAGAAATTTAGGTTGTTTGTTTCTGGTGCGGATGACAGGAATCGAACCTGCACGCCGTTGGCACTGGTTCCTAAGACCAGCGCGTCTGCCAGTTCCGCCACATCCGCATTTAAATTCAACAAATATATAATAACACAAACAATAATAAATTGTCAAGAATTTTTTAAAAATTCATATTATAAACGAACCAAAAAGAAACAAAAAACATATTGTATAATAGAACACAATTTAAGGAGGTTTAATATGAATTATAAAAATAACTTAGGTTATGTAATTATAACAGTTCTAAGTATTGCAGTAGGTATAGTATATGGATACTTTTATGCAACATCAATAATAGAAGCAATAACTTCAATATTATGGTCTGCATTTGCAATAGGATTATTTGCAACTGTAATACTGGTAGGAATAATATTACTAGGAAAGAAATGCCAAATAAATAACTGCTTATGGCAAAATGGATTATTTTTATTATTTGGAATAACTGGAACATTAATATTCTCAGAAGTAACATTAGCAATAACAATAAATACTACATTAATAGCAATTTTAGTTGGAATAACAGCATTCTTTACTACATTTACTATTTTTTCACTAACAAAATTTATTGCTTGCTTAATAAAGGAATCTTGTTGTTGTAGAGAATAAATAAAAATAAGTAAAAAGAGTGTCCATATATAGACTCTCTTTTTCTATCTATAAAAGGAAGGTGAAAAATATTTATGAAAAAAATAATATATTTAGGAATAATATTATTTGGTTTATTTATATTAACAACAAGTCCAGTATATGCTGCTGATGAGCCTTACTATGATAGTAGCTATAATAATAATGCGGGAGCATTTTATGCAAAAGGAACAGATATTACAATTGAAGAAGTAGGAAGCAAAACAGAAGTACAATGGGTAGGTGGAAGTCAAGAAGTACCTAAAAGCGTAACAATATTTGGTGGTGGACCACAAGAAACAAATTATGAAAAATCAAATATTACAATGAACGGTGGAAACGTTTTTTGCGTAGTAGGTGGAGGAATATCAACACAAGAACAAAGTGTCGCAGTAGTAGAATCTACTAATATTACAATTAATGGTGGAACAGTATCTGGAAATGTTGTAGGTGGAGGATATTTATATTCTCAAGTTAATGATGCTAAAATTACAATAAATAATGGAATAGTGGAATCTGTTATTGGAGGGGGATTTGCTGAATTAATGATAGATGGTAGAACATATTATGCAGGAACAGCAGACGAACCAGAAAAGTCTGGAAATCGTGTAGAATATGTAGATATTATTATTAATGATGTAACAATTCCTGATCCTCAATTTCCAAGTGGAATAGTTTATGGTGGAGGGCATAGTTACGCCTATGTTGGAGAAACAAATATAACAATTAATGGAGGAAATTTAGAAAAAGCATATGTTACTGCGGCAGGAACAGATGGATATGTAAGGGAAGCAAATGTTTCAATAACTGGTGGAACAATATATTTATATCAATCAGTAAATAAAGGAACAGTAGAACAAGTTTCAACAAATATAACTGGTGGCAATATAGAAAAATTATTTATTGGTGCTGAATCAGGTGTACCACCATTAACAGGAAAAATGGAAAAATGTGAAATAGAACTAATGGAAGGAACAATTAAATACTTGTCTGTTGGAACAAATGATTCTGTACCATTAGTATTAGATAATGAACGATATAAATTAATTCAAAATGAAGATGTAATAATAGAAAATAGTATTATACCAGATGACCAAAAAATATTATTGTTTTATAATGTATTAATAAATCCAACAGAATTAAAATTAACAAAAAATTCTAAAAAAATTATTGAAACGAGTGTAGAGATTACACCAAAAGAATATGAATATTTATTTGGAAATGATATAAGATTAGAATCAAACGATACAGATATTGCAACAGTGACAGAAGAAGGAATTGTAACTGGAATAGATAAGGGAGAAACTGAAATAACTGCATCATTTTTAAAAAAGACATCTGCAATTCCAGTAGAAGTGTTATCAGACGAAATTATTGCAATGGTTTCAATTATGTTTTTATTTATATTATTAATTATTTTTATATTAGTAGCAACAATATTTTAATATTTAAAAAAGTGGTAAATTAATTAATTAATTAATTAAAGTACCACTTTTTATCTTGTAAAATTATAAAAATTATGTTAAACTAATTAAAAAAATAAAAAGGAATGAAATTAAGTATGAATACTAGAAAAAAAGAAATATTAATTGTATCAATTTTTTTAATAATACAAACAATAATTTATGTAATATATGGAACTCAAAAAGCATATATACACATGGACGAAGCATATTCACTTGGGCTTGCAAGTTATAAACAAACAGAAATACAAGCAAATGAAGATTTTTATGATAATTGGCATCAAAAAGAATACTATGAAGATTATTTATCAGTACAAGATAATGAAAAAAATGATTATAGTCCAGTATATGAAAATCAAAAAAATGATGTTCATCCACCTTTATATTATCTATTACTAAGATTTGCAATGGGCTTTAGTGTAAATCATTATTCAAAATGGCCGGGAATAATAGTAAATATAATAATATATTTATTAATTACATTCTTTATGTATTTAATATTAAATAAATTATTAATTAATGAAAATAAACAAAAAGAAAAAGCAATTATATTAGCATTTATATCATCAATAACAATGGCATCTTTAACAACAGTGCTATATATTAGAATGTATGCATTAGCAACATTAAATGTGTTGATAACAACATACTTACATATAAAATTATTTGAAAGTGAAAAAATAAATTATAAATTATTAATAAGTATTGGAATATCTGCATTGGTTGGAGTATTAACACATTACTATTACTTATTTTTCTTAGTAACATTATATATAATATTTGCAATTAAATATCTAAAACAAAAACAATTTAAAAATTTTATAAGTTATACATTAACAATGATAATAGCAGGAGGAATATCATTAATTATATGGCCTTATTCAATACAACACATGTTTTTTGGTTATAGAGGGCAAGGAGCAATAGATAATTTAGTTAATATATCTAAATTTTTAAAAGATATTTCTTTATATATAGTAAAACTTAATAGATTTGGCTTTAATAATTTGTTATTTCCTATTTTAATAATGTTTATAATACTTTATATATATAAAAGATTCATAAAGAAAAATAAATTAAAAACTGAAAAAAGCATATATACAAAAATAATTATAATACCATCATTAGTATATTTTATAATAGTTGCAATTGCATCACCATGGGTAGAATTAAGATATATTATGCCAATTTGTGGATTAGCATTTATTTTAGTTATATATTATTTATATAGATTTTTAAGAACAATTTATAATGAAAAAATTAGTAGTATAGTAATAGCAGTTGTGTTAATAAGTGTATTAATTGCGCCATTTAGATATAGTATGGAGCCAGAGGTTTTATTTAGTGATAAAAAAGAAATTGTTGAAAAGATGGGTAATGAATTGAATTTACCAACTGTATTTTTCTTTAATGCTAATAATAATAGATTTTTAGATGATATTTTATTATTTGCTACTGTTGATAATTCTTATATTGCAAAAAATATTGATTATACAGAAAAAAATATACAAGCAATATTAAAAGATAAGGATATATCAAATGGTATAGTAGTTTTTATAAATGAAGGGCAGGATATTGATAAAATATTAATTACAGTAAAAAAAGCAATGAATTTTAATAGTTATGAACATTTAAAAAGATTAAATGCTTGTGATGTTTTTTACTTTGAATAACTATAAAAAATTTTAAAAAACTATTGACAACTTATTAAAGTTTATATAAAATAGGAATGCAAGTTGAAATAAAAATACAAAAGAAAGGAGTTTTAAAAATGATAGTAAACCTTGAAAACGTTGGTACTGTATATATATATATATATACACACACGGATATTTTAAAAGCATAAAACAAGGGATTTTTGCGTCATTTTTGATTTTAAGAAATAGTTTAATAAGTAAAGTAAACAGAGTTAATTTTGTTTATATGTTTGTAATGCCATTACGCATATAAAGTTAGTTAACTCTTTTTGTTGTTATTAAATTTATGTTTGTTTTGGTGTTTTGATTTTAGAAAAAGTTTCCACTTGCTACCTTCGGCTTAAAATTATTTTTAATTTAAGTGTATTTTACGTTTAGTTTAATTTCAATATCAAAAAAGTGCATTTCGCTTGTCAACATAACTGCGTAATAATTTGTAATTAAATTTAATGAGCCTCTTTCGCTGC
>CANQOW010000073.1 GCA_947625545.1 uncultured Clostridia bacterium | reverse complement strand
TCAAAATTATCTATTGATTTTATTAAACCTATACAACCTACTTGAAATAAATCGTCTGCATTTTCTCCTCTATCTGAAAACCTTTGTATTACACTTAATACTAATCTTAAATTTCCGTTTATAAATGTTGTTCTTGCTTCTTCATCACCATTTTTTATTTTGATAAATAGTTCGTTTTTTTCTTCATTTGAAAGAACTGGTAATTTTGATGTGTTTACTCCACATATTTCTACCTTCTTTATCAAATAAAAAACCTCCTTTGGTAATTTACTTAATTAAAAGTATTTCCAAATTTGGTTTTTTTATACTTAATTTATGCTAGTAGATTATTTTATAAATTTAATTAACGAAGATATATTAATTTGTATAAAAATAATTATTTATACCATTATAAATTCCCCAAGCAAGTTTATCTTGATATTCTTCTTGTTGCAATAATTCTGCTTCTTCTCTGTTAGATAAAAATCCACATTCTACAATGGCAAGTGGTATTTCTACATGGTCTACAATATATATTCCAGAAATTTTAAGTGGTACTCTTTTATTTTCTCTATTAATTGCTTCATTTAATCCATCTTGAATATTTGTTGCTAAACTTACACTTTTTTCATTTCCGTTTTTATAAAAAGTTTGCCACCCATAATATTGAGATTGTGGTATTTTATTTAGATGAATAGATACAAAAATATCTGCTGATGATTCATTTCCTATTTTTACTCTATTTTTTATATCTGATACTTTCATTTGTTTTATTGTGTTACTTTCTGCATTATATATTGCATTTTCGTCTGACCTTGTTAATATAACTGTGCAACCACTTTGTTCTAATAGTGTTTGTAATTTTAATGCAATTTTTAAATTTATTGCCGCTTCTGTAAGTCCATTTTCATTTTCTGCTCCTTCATCTGGTGTTCCATGCCCTGCATCTATTACTATTACTTTGTTTGTAACAGGTAGTGATGCGGTTTCTACTGTATTTTTTTCTGTTTCATTTTTATTAATTGTTACTGAACAACTTAATATTACTAAGCATACTAATGATAATAAAGTTATTAATCTTTTTTTTCTAAATATAAACATAAAAAACCTCTCTTTTTATTGTTAAGTTTCTTTATATTTATATTATTTTTTTATAATTATATAACTAAAAAGCAATATAATTTTTTGTTAATTATATTGCTTTTTCATTAATCTACTATTTGTTATTTAATTTTTCTTCAATTTCTTGAATAAATTTTTCTACTTCTACTGCGCCTATATCTCCTTGTTCTCTTGAACGTACACTTACAGAATTTGTTTCTTGTTCTTTTTCTCCAACTATTAACATATATGGTATTTTTTGAAGTTGTGCTTCACGTATTTTATAGCCTATTTTTTCATTTCTATCATCTAATTCTACTCTAATACCTTTACTTTCTAATTTTTCTACAACTGTTTTTGCATAATCTACGAATTTATCTGCTATTGGTAATATTCTTACTTGTATAGGAGATAACCATAATGGGAATGCTCCTTTTGTTTCTTCTATTAAGAATGATATAAATCTATCTAATGTTCCTAATATTGCTCTATGAATTACTACTGGTCTATGTGGTTTTCCATCTTCTCCTATATATTCTAGTTCAAATCTTTCTGGTAATAAAAAGTCTAATTGACATGTTGATATTGTTATATCATGCCCTATTGCTGTTTTTATTTGAACATCTAGTTTTGGTCCATAAAATGCTGCTTCTCCTTCTGCTTCATAGAAGTTTAAGTTTAATTCTTTTAAAATTTCTCTTAATTGACTTTCTGCTTTTTCCCACATTTCGTCATTGTCAAAGTATTTTTCTTTATTTTCTTTATCTCTTAATGATAATCTAAATGTGTAATCTTTAAATCCAAAATCTTTATATACTGAAAGAATTAAGTTTACAACTTTTCTAAATTCTTCTTTTATTTGGTCTGGTCTTACAAATAAATGTGCATCATTTTGACACATTTCACGAACTCTTTCTAATCCACATACACTTCCGCTTGCTTCGTATCTAAAATCGTGTGCTAATTCTCCTATTCTAATTGGTAAATCTCTATATGAATGCATTTTATTTTTATATATTAACATGTGATGTGGACAGTTCATTGGTCTTAATACTATTTCTTCATTTTCCATTTTCATAACAGGAAACATATCTTCTTTATAATGATCCCAATGCCCACTTGTTTTATATAATTGTACATTTGCCATTGATGGTGTATATACATGTTTATAACCTAATGCTATTTCCTTATCTTGAATATATCTTTCTAATAATCTTCTAACTGTTGCCCCATTGGGTAAATACATTGGTAGTCCTGATCCTACTAATTCGTGTGTCATAAATAATTCTAGTTCTTTTCCTATTTTTCTATGGTCTCTATTTTTTGCATCTTCTAATTTTGCTAAGTATTCTTCTAATTGACTTGCTTTTGGAAATGATATTGCATAAATTCTTTGTAGCATTTTATTTTTTTCGCTACCTCTCCAATATGCTCCTGATGATGATAATATTTTTATTGTTTTTATTTTTCCTGTATTTTCTAAGTGTGGGCCTGCACATAAGTCTGTAAAGTCTCCTTGTTTATAGAATGATATTTCTTCATTTTCTGGTAATTCTCTTATTAATTCTTGTTTATATATTTGTCCTTCCATTAATTTTATTGCTTCTTCTTTTGGAAGTACAAATTTTTCTATTTCTATGTTTTCTTTTATTATTTTTTTCATTTCTTCTTCTATTTTTGTTTTGTCTTCTTCTGAAAATGGTTTTTCTACATCAAAATCGTAGTAAAATCCTTCATCTATTGCAGGTCCTATTGCAAATTTTGTATTTGGAAATAGTCTTTTTACTGCTTGTGCTAATATGTGTGAACTTGTATGCCAATATGCTTTTTTTCCTTCTAAACTGCTTTCAAATGTTTCTATTGTTAATTCACAGTCTTTTTCTAATTTATATCTTAAGTCTTGAACTTCTCCATTTACTTTTCCACATGTTGCCATTCTTGCTAGCCCTTCACTTATTTTTTTTGCTACTTCTAATATTGTTGTTCCTTGTTCAACCTCCATATTTGAACCATCTTTTAATGTTATTTTTATCATAGTTTTCCTCCTAATTTAAAATTTTATTTTTTCATTTATCCAAGCATTAATTTCGTCTATTTTTACTCTTACTTGCTCCATTGTATCTCTATCTCTAATTGTTACAGAATTGTCTTCTAATGTATCAAAATCTATTGTTATGCAATATGGTGTTCCAATTTCGTCTTGTCTTCTATATCTTTTTCCTATTGAACCTGCTTCATCATAATCACACA
Organism: uncultured Clostridia bacterium; assembly: GCA_947625545.1. Lineage (GTDB taxonomy): Bacteria > Bacillota > Clostridia > TANB77 > CAG-508 > CANRES01. Next base: position 1,385 of record CANQOW010000073.1, on the reverse strand, counting down.
TAAATTCTTTTGATAAGTTTTGATAAACTTCTTCTGCTTTTTCACTTAATTTTTTAGATAACGGTAAAATTGCTGCTTTAAATGGTGCTAAAGCAGGATGTAAATGTAATACTGTTCTTACATCTCCTTCGGCAATTTCTTCTTCGTCATAAGCATTACAAAGAAATGCTAATACAACTCTATCTGCTCCCAAAGATGGCTCTATACAATATGGTATATATTTTTCTCCTGTTTCTTCTTCTAGGTATGAAAAGTCTTCTTTTGATACTTCCATGTGTCTTGATAAATCATAATTTGTTCTATCTGCTATTCCCCATAATTCTCCCCAACCAAATGGAAATGCAAATTCTATGTCTGTTGTTGCTTTACTATAAAATACTAATTCTTCTTTGCTATGGTCTCTTAATCTAATATTTTCTTCTTTCATTCCTAAATTTATTAGCCAATTTTTACAATAATTTCTCCAATATTCAAACCATTCTAAATCTGTTCCTGGTTTACAGAAAAATTCTAATTCCATTTGTTCAAATTCACGTGTTCTAAATATAAAATTTCCTGGTGTTATTTCATTTCTAAATGCCTTACCAATTTGGGCAATTCCCATTGGTAATTTTTTTCTTGTTGTTCTCATAACATTTTTAAAGTTTACAAATATTCCTTGTGCTGTTTCTGGTCTTAAATATATTTCTGATTTTGTATCTTCAGTAACTCCTTGAAATGTTTTAAACATTAAATTGAATTTTCTAATATCTGTGAAATTTAGTTTTCCACAATTAGGACATACAATGTTGTGTTCTTTTATATAGTTCATCATTTTTTCGTCTGGCCATCCATCAACTATTTCTTCACAATTATGTTCATGCATCCATTCTTCTATTAATTTATCTGCTCTATGTCTTGTTTTACATTCTTTACAATCTATTAATGGATCTGAAAATCCTCCAACGTGTCCTGATGCTACCCAAGTTTGAGGGTTCATTAATATTGCTGCATCTAGTCCTACATTGTTTTTATTTTCTTGTATAAATTTTTTTCTCCATGCATTTTTTACATTGTTTTTTAATTCTACTCCTAATGGTCCATAATCCCAAGTGTTTGCTAGTCCTCCATATATTTCTGAACCTGGATATATATATCCTCTTGCTTTGCATAAATTTACTAGTTTTTCCATTGAATCTAACATATTATTCCTCCACTATTTTACTTGTAACATGGTAATATAATATACTATTTTTCGCAATAAGTCAATGTTTTTGTAAATTTTAGATTTAATTGCAGATAAAAAAACACTAAAACTTTTTAAATTTTAGTGTTTTTTATTATTTTTAAATTTTATTCTGTAACTCCATAAGTGTTTTCTGCTGTTCCACCTGTTTTGGTTACTG
>CANQOW010000072.1 GCA_947625545.1 uncultured Clostridia bacterium | reverse complement strand
CTATTGAAGAATACAAAAAAGTTAGCCAAAGATATGACTTTATGTGTGAACAAAGACTAGATTTAGAAAATACAATGGCAAAATTAAGAAAAATAATTAATGAAATGACAGATATTATGAGACAACAATTTAGTGAGCAATTTAAGATTATAAATAAAAATTTTGGAGAAGTATTTAAAGAATTATTTGGTGGAGGAAAAGCAGAACTTATTTTAGCAGATGAAACGAACATTTTAGAGTGTGGAATAGATATACAAGTTCAACCACCAGGAAAAAAATTACAAAATATGACTTTACTTTCTGGTGGTGAAAAAGCATTTACAGCAATAGCATTATTATTTGCAATATTAAAAATAAATCCATCACCATTCTGTGTTTTAGACGAGATTGAAGCAGCACTTGATGACGTAAATGTTTTTAGATACTCAGATTATTTGAAAAAGTTTTCAAAAAATACACAATTCTTAATAATTACACATAGAAAAGGAACTATGGAAGCAGCAGATACTGTATATGGTGTAACTATGGAGGAAAATGGTATTTCAAAATTATTATCTATGAAATTAAAATAAAGTTTTAATTTTCATATACAAAAAAAGTCAAACTGTTAAATAAAATTTTAACAATTTGATTTTTTTGTATTTTATTGTATAGAAAAAATTGAAAATTTTTCTTAAACAAAAAGTCTAGTAATACCAATAAGAATAAGTAATACTCCAGAAATAACATTACATATATTTTCTGGTAAAGCCTTAATTCCATTTATTTTTTTACCTAAAAAAGTTCCTAAAAATAAAAAAGAAATATGAAATGTAGCAACCATTATTGGAAATAAAAAAGAGTTCATTCCAGTAATGCCACTACCAATAGAAACAGATATTGAATCTATAGATAATGCTATTCCTAAAAAGAAAGCTTCTCTATAATCTATAACCTTTGAATTATCTAGATCAGATGAATTAGGATGCTTAATAATTTGTATGGTAATTCCTAAAAATTTTATAAATAAACTATATATTTTATCTTTTTTTATATTTTTTAAATTTGAATCTTCTTTTTTAGATTTATGAAAAATCTGAAATAATATCCAAATTCCAATAAAAACTAAAATAAATGAACCAATGTAATTTGCAATATTATCTGGTAAAATGTATGTTATTAAATTCCCTAACATTAGTGAAATTGTAGTAAAGGTAATTGAAATTAAAAATAAAATTAATTTGCTTAAATTAGGAATGCGAGTATTTCTTAAACCATAAGTAACACCTATACCTATTGAATCTATGCTAAGAGATAATGCTAAAATTAAATATGTAGAAAACATAAAAACCTCCATTTAAGTAATAAATTATAAAAACATCTTTATACAAATTATGTTAAATAAATAAAATTGTTACTGTTTAATTTTTAAATTTAAAATCATAAAAGTAATAAAAAAACTCAGAAATTTCATTTGAAATTTAACAAAAAATAATTTAAAAAAAATAATAATTAATTCATTAAAACTACTTGAAAAAAAATAATACTTATGATAGTATAATAAAAAAATATATGGGAGGGAATCAAATGAAAAAAGATAAAGTAAGCTTAATGAACAAAAAAGAAGCAATTGTAATTGGAGTTATAATAGTAATTATGGTTATAATTCTACTTGTTGTTATTAATGTTTCTAAAAATAAGAACACAGAAGATACTAAAAATTTAGGAAGTACAGGAGGAGAAGATAATTACGTTGAAGAAGAATTTGTTGAAAGAATGGAAGATGGAACAAGAGTTAATACAAGTAGCAAATTAGCAGAAACAAAAAAATCTAATGGCTATGAAATAAGCAACATTACATTAACAGAAAAAGGAAATTTAACTTCTGTTAGAGCAACAATTACTAATACAACATCTCAAAAAAGAGGAGATGAACCAATTTATCTAGAAGTTATAGATAAAAATGGAAATGTTTTAACAGAAATAGAAGGTTACTTAGATACTTTACAACCAGGTGCTTCTTCAACATTAAAAATAGATACAACAGCAGATTTTGCTAATGCTTATGATTATAGAATTAAATAAAAAATATAAAAATTTTACCAGTCTTTTTAGACTGGTTTTTTCTTTTCTTTGCATATATAAAAAAGTACAAGCATATATATTAATAAATAAATGCAAAGGAGAGATTTTTATGTGGCATACTTATTCGATAGAACAAGTTAGAAAAGAACAAAAAACAAATTTAAATGTAGGAATTACAAATGAAGAAGCAAAAGAAAGGTTAAAAAAATATGGAGAAAACAAACTCCAAGATAAGAAAAAAGAAAGTTTTTTTATAAAATTCATTAAGCAATTTAATGATTTTATGATAATAATTCTAATTGTAGCATCAATAATATCAGCAGTGGTAACAAAAATTCAAGGAGAAAATGATTATATAGATTCTATAATAATAATTGCAATAGTTGTTTTTAATGCAATAATGGGACTAGTTCAAGAAAATAAAGCAGAAAAATCTTTAGAGGCATTAAAGAAAATGTCTGCACCAATGGCAATGGTAAAAAGAGATGGTAAAATTCTTCAAATAAAAAGTACAGAGGTAGTTCCAGGGGATATATTAATTTTAGAAGCAGGGAATTTTGTCCCAGCAGATTGTAGGTTAATAAAATCATATAATTTAAAAATAGAAGAATCTGCTTTAACTGGTGAAACTATTGCAGTAAATAAAGATGCAGATGTAATAGTAAAAAAAGATGTAGCAATAGGAGATATGGTAAATTGTGCCTTTTCTACAACAATAGTAACAAACGGACATGCAGAGGCTATTGTAACAGAAACAGGTATGAATACTAAAGTTGGAAGCATTGCAAAAATGATAATTACAGACGACGCACCTCAAACTCCAATTCAAAAGAAATTAGAAGAGGTTGGAAAAACATTAGGAATAGTATGTTTAATTATATGTGTAGCAATTTTTTTAATAGGAATAATAAAACACATTGAAGTATCAGAAATGTTTATGACTTCAATTGGACTTGCAGTTGCAGCAATTCCAGAAGGGTTACCTGCAATAGTAACAATAATGTTATCTATTGGTGTTACAAAAATGGCTAAACAAAATGCTATAATAAGAAAATTACCAGCAGTTGAAACCTTAGGCAGTAGTAGTGTAATATGTTCAGACAAAACAGGAACACTAACACAAAATAAAATGAAAGTTGTTGAAATTACAAATTATAATCAAAAAATTAATGATAGAGAAAATAAAAAATTCATTTTACAACTTGCTACAATGTGTACAGATTGTAGTATAAGCGAAAATTCAATTTTAGGAGAGGCAACAGAAATTGCATTAGTAAATGAGGCTTTAAATTATGGAGAAAATAAAGAAATATTATATAAAGAAATGGAAAGAGTATCTGAAATTCCATTTGATTCTACAAGAAAGATGATGTCAACAATACATAAAATAGGAAATAAGTATAGAATAATTACAAAAGGTGCACCAGATGTATTATTAAATAGATGTACAAAATACTATAATTCAGGAAGAATAGAAAATCTAACAGAAAGTATTGAAAATAGTATAAATTATCAAAATAATAATATGGCAAATAGAGCATTAAGAGTACTTGCGATAGCATATTTAGATTTGGATATATTACCTAATAATATAACTTCAGAAAATTTGGAAAAGAATTTAATATTTGTAGGTTTAATTGGTATGATAGACCCACCAAGAGAAGGTGTAAAAGAATCTATTGAAATATGTAAAAATGCTGGAATAAAAACAGTAATGATAACAGGGGATCATATTGCAACTGCAAAAGCAATAGCAACTGATTTAGGTATTTTAACTAAAAAAACTTTAGCAATTACTGGAAAAGAACTAGATGAAATACCTCAAAAAGAATTAGAAAAAAATATAATGAATTATAGTGTATTTGCAAGAGTATCGCCAGAACATAAAGTAAGAATTGTAAAAGCATTTAGGTCAACAGGTGCAGTTGTAGCAATGACAGGTGATGGTGTAAATGATGCACCTGCATTAAAAAATGCAGATATAGGAATTTCTATGGGCTTAAATGGTACAGATGTAGCTAAAAATGCGTCTGATATGATTTTAACAGATGATAATTTTGTAACTATTGTAAAAGCAGTAAAACAAGGTAGAAACATATTTGATAATATAAAAAAATCAATACATTTTTTAATATCTACAAATATTGGGGAAATTGTAACGATTTTTATAGGCTTAATATTAGGATTAAAATCTCCATTACTTGCTATACAATTATTATGGATAAACTTAGTTACAGATTCAATTCCTGCAATAGCATTAGGTATGGAAATGCCTGATAAAGATATTATGAATAAAAAGCCAAGAGATTCTAAAAAAGGAATTTTTGCAGATGGTTTATGGGGTAAAATATTTGTAGAAGGAACAATGCTTGGAATTTTAACATTATTTGCATTTAGTTTAGGTAATAATCTATATGGTTTAGAAGTTGGTAGAACTATGGCATTTGTTTCATTAGGGATGCTTGAATTGGTACATTGTTTTAATATAAAATCTGATGAATCTTTATTTAAAACAGGAATATTTAATAATAAATATTTAATTGGTGCTTTTTTATTAGGAACAGTATTACAAGTTGGGGTAGTTTGTATACCAAGTGTTGCAGAAGTATTTAAGTTAGTACAATTAACTCCTATTCAATGGTTATATACTGCTTTAATTTCAATTTCTCCTATTTTTATTATTGAAATTCAAAAGAAATTTAATGAAATTAAATTTGGAAA
>CANQOW010000071.1 GCA_947625545.1 uncultured Clostridia bacterium | reverse complement strand
CACTTTAGCTCAGCTGGTAGAGCAACTGACTTGTAATCAGTAGGTCGTCCGTTCGATTCGGACAAGTGGCTCCATTAAATACTTCTTAACTTGTATTACTACTTGTTATGAGGTGTTTTTTTTATATAATAAAAAATAAAAAAGAGGTAAAAAATGAAAAAAACAATAATAGTAACAGGAGGCTCAAATGGAATTGGGCAAAGCATAGTAGAAGAACTAGCAAAAAACAATTACAATATAATATTAAACTATAATAAATCTGAAGGAAAAGCAAAAAAAATACAAGAAGAATTAAAAAAAATAGGATATGAAATAGAAATATATAAAGCAGATGTATCAAAAAGAGAAGAAGTAAAAAAATTAGTAGAATACGCAATAGAAAAATACAAAAAAATAGATGTATTAATAAACAATGCAGGAATATCACAAACAAAGCTATTTACAGACATAACAGACGAAGACTGGAATGAAATGATAAACACAAATTTAAACTCAGTATTTTACACAACACAAGAAGTAGTAAAAAATATGATACACAATAAAGAAGGCTGTATAATAAACATATCATCAATATGGGGAATAGTAGGAGCATCATGTGAAGTACATTATTCAGTAAGCAAAGCAGGAATAGATGCAATGACAAAATCATTAGCAAAAGAATTGGGACTATCAAACATAAGAGTAAACTCAATAGCACCTGGAATAATAAAAACAAATATGATAAAAAATTTAAGTGAAGAAGAAATAGAAGAAATAAAAAAAGAAATACCACTACAAAAAATAGGAAAACCAGAAAATATTGCACAATGTATAAAATGGTTAATAGAAGATGAATACACGACAGGACAGGTTATATCAATAAATGGAGGATGGGTAGTTTAAAAATAAACTACCCATTTAAAAAATTAAAAAAAGGTTAACTTAAAAAAATCGATATGTATAATATCGATTTTTTTAGGTTAATTATCTGTGCTAACTTTTCTTTTATAATTTCCAGAAATAAGTCTTGGAAAATAAGTAATAATTTTATAAACAGCGATTCTTAATTTTTTACTCCAAATATAAGATCTTCTTAATCTTCTAGTTGTAGGTAAAGAATTAGTTTCTTCTTGAACAACTAAAGAATTTTCAATATGTTCAATAGGAAAAATATAATTAGCATTATCATTATTGTCCCATACATCATTACCATCTCTAAAACAAAAATTTAAAGACTCGTTATCATCTAATTCAATTTCGGCTTGAAAACCTAATTCAGTTTTTTCCATTTTCTTTTCAGAAACATTTTCCCATTGAAGACCAAATCCATAATGGATATAAACTTCTTCTGCATTATTTTGGAATAAACTACCAGTATAAGAAACCTTAACAGTAGTATTTCCAACTAATTTATCAGTATTAAAAAATATATTTTTTGCTAATTCCATTTTTAAACTCTCCCTTATTTATCTTTTGCTAGACATATTATAATATTAAATTCTAAATAATTCAATACTTTTTTACAAAAAAATACATTATTTTTTTAAAATTTTTCCAATAATGTAAAAAATATCTTTATCAGAAACCTGAATATCAGAATATGACTCATTATCAGCCTTTAAAGTAATTTTTCCTTTTTTAGTAATAAACTTTCTAATAATAATATCTCCATTATAACTAAATAAACCATAATCTTTGCTATTTAAAGGAGTATTAAATTCAACATAAACATAAGAAGCTAAAGGAAAAGTTGCATCCATAGAATCATCCATCATTCTTAAAGCAATAGCAGAGCTAGGAACATCAGCAGGACAATCAATGAAATCGCAAATACTATCAACAGCAATCATTTTATTATAAGAAATATGTTTTACAACATCATAACTTTCTTGTTCTTCATTGATAGATTTATCATAAGTATACATTAATTGTTGATAAGGAATATTTAAAGCCTTACAAATATTCTTTAAAGCCTTGTGGCTTGGATTCCTTTCACCTTTCTCAATATGTGTTAAATGACCAATATTAATATCTGTTAATTTTGCAAGTTCAGTTTTAGTCATTCCTTTCTCTTTTCTTGCCTTAGCAATCATATCACCAATCATAATTTTACCTCTTTCTACAAAATTTTATATTATTATACAAGATATTTTAAAAATTGTCTAGTAGTAAACGAAAAATTTTTTAATAAATTTATACAAAAAAAATATCACAAAACTATTGACTTGTCAATTAGTTATATGATAAAATTTTGACAACAAGTAAATAAAGGGTGGTAAAAATGTATAAAAATAATATTAAAATATATAGAACAGAGCAAGAAATGACACTTAGAACACTAGCAGAAAAAACTGGAATATCAGCAGGATATTTGTGTCATTTAGAAAAAGGAACAAGAAATAATCCTTCAACAAAAGTAATGGAAAATATAGCAAATGTATTAGGAAAAACAGTAGCAGAAATATTTTTTTCAAACAAATAAAAATCAACATATATTCTCTAAAAATGCATAAAAATATATTGTAAAGTTTTTTTATTTATGATAAAATTTTTTTAGTAAAGTAATAGGGAGAATAATATGAAAGAAAAAAATAAAATTATAATACCAATAACAATAATAAGCATAATAGTAATAATATTATTAGTAATATCAACAATATTTGCAGTATTAAATATGAACAACACAAAAATAATGAAAGGAATATATATTGAAGGAATAGACGTATCAAATTTAACAATAGAAGAAGCAACAGAAAAAATAAACCAAAATATAAATAATATAAAAAATAGAAACTTAAATTTAAAATATGAAAACGATGAAAACATATTAAATTTAGAAGAAATAAAAGCAGAATTTGATGTTGAAAAAGCAATAATAGAAAGTTATTCAATAGGAAGAAATAAAAACATAATAAAAGATAACTATCAAATATTATGGGCAAATTTATTTAACCAAAATATAAAACTAGAATATACAATAGATGAAGAAGAAACAGCAAAAAAATTAACAGATATAGAAAGCAATTTAGAAGGAGTTTTAATAGAAAATGCATACTATATAGAAAATGAAGAATTAGTAATTACGAAAGGAAAAGCAGGCTTAAAAATAAAACAAGAAGAAACAATAAAAAATATAAAAGAAAACATAGAAAGTCAATTACAAGGAAATGAAAATAATATAATAGAAATAAAAGTAGAAAAAGTAGAACCAAAAGAAATAGATATAGAAAAAATAAAAAATGAAATATATAAAGAGCCAAAAGATGCATATTATGAAGAAAATCCATTTAAAATATATCCAGAAGTAGAAGGAGTAGACTTTGCAATAACAATAGAAGAAGCAAAAAATATATTAAAAGAAGAAAAAGAAGAATATAGAATACCACTAAAAATAACAAAACCAGAAACAACAATAAATGATTTAAGCGAAACAGTATTTCCAAATACACTAAGTTCATTCATAACCAAATATGATGCAACAGCAAAAAATAGATCAACAAACATATCATTAGTAGCACAAGCAATAGATGGGAAGGTAGTATTACCAGGAGAAACATTTTCATTCAATTCAGTAGTAGGAAATACCACAAAAGAAAAAGGATATAAACTAGCAACTGCGTATGTAAATGGAAAAAGTGCACAAGACTATGGAGGAGGAACATGCCAAGTAAGCACAACACTATATAATGCATTATTAAGAGCAAATATGGAAATAGTAAGTAGAAGAAACCATAGTTATATAGTATCATATGTAGATATTGGAACAGATGCAACAATAGCATATCCTACAACAGATTTAGTATTTAAAAACAATAGACAATATGCAGTAAAAATATCTGCAAGTGCAAAAAATGGAATATTAAAAATAGAAATACTAGGAATTAAAGAAGACATAGAATATGATGTAGAAATAGAAAGTGAAATATTGCAAGTTATACCTTATGAAACAAAAACAACTGAAAATAGTGAATTACCAGAAGGAACACAAAATGTTATAATAGCAGGTGCTAATGGATACAAAAGTAAAACATATAAAACACTAATATTAAATGGAGAAGAAATATCAAGAACACTAATTTCAGAAGACACTTATAAACCAATGATAAGAGAAGTAGAAATAGGAACTAAGAAAAATTAATTGACAAAATATAATTTTAGTATTATAATTAAAAATATTGAAGCTAAAAAAATTCTCCACTCACCAAAAGTGAGTGGAGATTAAATAATAAATGCGCCATTAGCTCAGTTGGTAGAGCAGTTGACTCTTAATCAAATGGTCGGAGGTTCGATTCCTCTATGGCGCACCAAATTAAAGGATTTTAGAAAAACTAAAATCCTTTTTCTATTTTACCACAAGCAATTTTAGTACCAGAATTGCCACTTGGTTGAGAAGTAAAATCATCTGGCATATCATGAATAATTAAAACCTTTCCAATAATATCTTTAATATTAAACTTATTAATCAAAACACTCATATATGCATATCCATTATTTTCAATTAAAGGTGGTAAATCACCTAAATGAAAAGGATGAGGACATTTAGTTGGATTAAAATGAGTCTTAGCATTTGCAAACTCATCATCAGCATTTCCTGTGCAAGAAGTACCGTTCATGAATATGAAAACCAAAAAATCTTCCTTTACAATGATTTTTAGATTGTGGTAAACCATTTATTTTTGCAGTTAATAAAATTCCATTTTTAGTTTCTCTAAAAGTTACAACACCATCAATTTTAGGGTATTTTTTAGAACCATTTATATGGCATTTAGCTACTTTAAAAATATTTGAAAACATAAATTAACACCTCTAATTAATTTTATAATAGTATATTCATTTTGTAATATAAAAGTGAAATTTAGTTT
>CANQOW010000070.1 GCA_947625545.1 uncultured Clostridia bacterium | reverse complement strand
TACCCATTCCACTTTGTTGTGAAGTTTGAATGTTGTTTTCATTTTCAGACATAATAAACCTCCTATTAAGTATCATATAAATATATTAAAAAAATTTATTTCTTTTTTTAACTATAATTATTGTTTACGAAAAAAAAATTTTTATTCAAAAAAATAAGTATAATTTCTAAAAAATGTGAAAAAATAAAATATAGTTCAAATTAGTAAAAAAAAGGAATGATAAAAATGTTAATAACTTTTTTCAGAGCAATAGTGTTATACATAATTGTATTAATTGTTATGAGATTAATGGGAAAAAGAGAAATAGGGCAATTAGAGCCATTTGAATTAGTTATATCAATAATGATAGCAGATTTAGCATCAATACCAATGACAGAAACAGGAGTACCATTAACAAATGGTGTAATACCAATATTAGGATTATTAGTAATGCACTTATTAATTTCATTATTGAATTTAAAAAGCACGTGGGCAAGAAAAATAATTTGTGGAAAACCTTCAATATTAATATATAGAGGAAAAATAGACGAAAGAGTTATGAAAAAAGAAAGATTTACAATTAATGAATTAGAAGAAAGATTAAGAGGAAAAGATGTATTTAATATAGGAGATGTAGAATATGCAATATTAGAAACGAGTGGAGAAGTATCAGTTATATTAAAACCAAATAAAAGAAATACAATACCAGAAGATTTTAATATAGAGCCAGAATATGAAGGAATTTCTTATGATTTAGTAATAGATGGAAAAATTTTAGAAGAAAATGTAAAAGCAATAGGAAAAGATAATATTTGGTTAGAAAAACAAGTAAAAAAATTTGGAATGACTCCACAAGATGCACTAGTAGTAACTATTGACGGAAAAGGACAGATATTCTGCCAAGAAAAAAATAAAGGAGAGAAAAATGCATAAAGAAATTATAATAAGTGTAATCATAGTAATTTGTATATTTACTTTAAATTATTTAACACAAAAATATACCAAAGATAGTCTAGACACGTTTTCTGCAAACTGTGATGAAATAAGAGAAGAGTTATTAAAAAATGAACATGAAAAAGAACAATTAATGCAAAAAACAAATGAAATAATAGAAAATTGGAATAATAGAAGTGATACTCTTGCATTCTATATAGAACATAATGAATTAGATAAGGTAGACACATATTTAAGTACCTTAAAAGGAAATATAGAAACAGAAGAATATACAAGAGCAGTAGAAAATATAGATTTATGTAAGGTTTCATTAGAGAGATTAGACGAAAAATCAGCATTTCTATTAAAAAATATATTTTAAACTAAATCATTCATATCATATAAACCGGAAGGTTGAGTTGCTACAAATTCAGCAGCTTTTAAAGCCCCATCTGCAAAAACACTTCTAGAATAAGAAGTATGAGTAATTTCAAAAGTTTCAAAAGGTCCAAAAAATTTTACAGAATGTTCACCAACAATATTACCACCACGAATAGAAGAAATACCAATTTCATTTTTTTCTCTTTTTGCATGTATGCTATGTCTATCAAAAGTATATTTCATTTTATTTCCTAAACTTTTATTAATACTATCAGCAAGTAACATTGCAGTACCACTAGGAGAATCTATTTTTCTATTATGATGAGTTTCAACAATTTCAATATCTGTATCCTTTAAAACTTGTGCTAAATTTGCAACGATTTTAGACATCAAACAAATATCAAAAGACATATTAGCAGATTTAAAAATAGGTATATATTTTGAATAATCTTTTATAATATCTAATTGTTCATCAGAAAAACCAGTTGTTGCAATAACAACAGAAATATTATTTTTCTTTGCAAATTCTAAAATATTAAGAGTAGCATCAGGCACAGAAAAATCTATAATAACATCAATTTTTTCATTTATTTTTTCTATATCAGTAAAAACAGGAAAAGTGTTTAGACCATTATCAAATTTATCAAAACCAGCAACTAATAATAAATTAGGGTAATTATCAATTTGTTTAATAACCTCTTGTCCCATTCTACCATTACAACCATTAACTAATACATTTATCATAAAAAACCTCCAATTACATTAATTTAAGCACAAGAAAACATAGAAAAACATAAGCATATCTATAAATTTTATTAAATTTAAAATTATGTTTTAAACCATCTATTGTTTCAATTATGGCACAATATTTATCTACAAATGTAACAATAAAAGACTCTTTATATTTAGGCAATACAAGAGTTACAGGCCACATATGTTTTATAATTATATCTTTTTCTTTTTTATTCAAATTAAAATTTTTTGTAGCATTTTGTAGAGCAGTTTTTGGGTGAGTAAAACCATGAAAACGTTTATGCTCTGCAGATTTTACTCTCCAATCATATAAAAATAAATCATGAAGCATTGCACCACGAGCAACTGAAACATAATCTAAATTATATTTCTTACATATTAAGTAACTATAAAAAGCCACATTTTTACAATGTTCAAAACACGAAGTATTATAGTGTTGTCTAAAATTTTTCATCTTTTGTACAGTTTCATTTTCAGTAATATCAGAAATTATATTTTCAAATTCTTTATTTTCTTCCATTACAATTATCATTCCTTTTGTATTAAAATTAATGTATACATATACATTCTATAATAATTATAGCATAAATCACTAGATAATGCCATATTCTTTCATTGCTTTTTCAAGTTTAATTTTAGCATCATTAGATAATTCTACCAAAGGTAATCTAGGAATACCAAAATTATACCCCATAATATTTAAAGCAGCTTTAACAGGAATAGGGTTAACCTCTGCAAATAAAGCATCAATTAAATTAATAGAATCTAATTGAATTTTAGTTGCTTTACTAACATCTCCATCAAAAAATGAATGAAGCATTGAAGAAAACTTTTTAGGAGCAATATTTGATACAACAGATATAACACCTAAACCACCTAAAGAAAGAACAGGCAACACTTGGTCATCATTACCACTATAAATATGTAAATTATCCCTACAAAGAGAAGCAATTTTTGCAACCTGAGATAAATTTCCACTTGCCTCTTTAACCGCAACAATATTTTCTATTTTAGATAATTCTAAACAAGTCTCAGGTGTAATATTTAAACCAGTTCTACTTGGTACATTATATAAAATAATAGGTAATTTAGTAGAACTTGCAATAGTTTTATAATGTTCAACCAACCCTTTTTGAGTAGTTTTATTATAATAAGGTGTAACAATTAATAAACCATCAACTCCAACACTTTCTGCATATTTAGAAAGTTCAATAACACTTTTAGTATTATTACCTCCAGTTCCTGCAATTACAGGAATTCTTTTATTTACAGTATCAACTGCAAATTTAATAGTTTCCTTTTTTTCTTCTAAAGACATTGTTGAAGATTCCCCAGTAGTACCACATACAATAACAGCATCTACACCTTCTGAAATTTGAAATTCAAGTAATTTTTTAAATTCACTAAAATTAACACCATTTTCATCAAATGGGGTAGCAATGGCTGTTCCACAACCTTTAAATAAAATTTTCTTCATACTAACTCCTTTCAAGCAATTTTAATGCTTAAATAATCTTATATAAAACATTATATGATATAATTTAAAAAAATGGAATAGTTTATAGAAAATATATGTTAAATTAAGTTGTTTTTAGTTAACATATATTTACTTTTTTGAAAAAATAAGGTATAATATATTACATAATTTATGATAGATAGGAGATTTTATAAATGAACGAAAATGAAAATAATAATCAAGAACAAGAAATAGATGTAAACCATCTTATAAAAATTAGAAAAGAGAAATTACAAGAACTACAAGAAAAAGGAAAAGACCCTTTTGAAATTACAAAATATAATGTTACACATACAAGTAAACAAGTAAGAGATAATTATGAAGAGTTAGAACAAAAAGATGTTACAATAGCAGGGAGAATAATAGCAAAAAGAATAATGGGAAAAGCATCATTTTGTACTGTTCAAGATAGTGAAGGAAAATTACAAAGTTATGTAAGTATAAATGATTTAGGAGAAGAAAGTTATAAAGAATTTAAAACTTATGATATAGGAGATATAATAGGAATATCAGGTTTTGTATTTAAAACAAAAACAGAAGAAATCTCTGTACACGCAAAAGAGTTAGTTTTACTTGCAAAATCTTTAAGACCATTACCAGAAAAATTCCATGGATTAAAAGATGTAGATTTAAGATACAGACAAAGATATGTAGATTTAATAGTTAATCCAGAAGTTAAAGAAACATTCATATTAAGAAGTAAAATAATAAAAGAAGTAAAGAAATTCTTAGATAACAAAGGATATTTAGAAGTTGATACGCCAATATTAAATACAATAGCAGGTGGTGCAGCAGCAAGACCATTTATTACACATCATAATACTTTAAACTTAGATATGTATTTAAGAATTGCTAATGAATTATATTTAAAAAGATTAATAGTTGGTGGATTTGATAAAGTATATGAAATGGGTAGAATGTTTAGAAATGAAGGAATGGACATAAAACACAACCCTGAATTTACAAATATAGAATTATATTCTGCATATAACGATTACAATGACATGATGGACTTAACAGAAGAAATGTTTAAAACAGTAGCACAAAATGTATTAGGAAAAACAAAAATAGAATATCAAGATGTAGAAATAGATTTAGGTACAAAGTGGAAAAGAATGACAATGATAGAAGCAATAAAACAAGTTACAGGAGTAGACTTTAATAATATAAATACAGATGAAGAAGCAATAAAAATTGCAACTGAAAAAGAAATAGAATTAGAAGAAAGCAAAAAAACTAGAGGATATATAATAAATAGTTTCTTTGAAGAATTTGTTGAAGAAACATTAGTACAACCAACATTTATATATGATTACCCAATAGAA
>CANQOW010000069.1 GCA_947625545.1 uncultured Clostridia bacterium | reverse complement strand
CAGCATACGGCCAATGTGGGTCTTATTTTTGTTTAAGTGTTTATAATACTTGACAAAAATAATTTTTCATTTATAATATAAGATATAATAATAAAAGGAGCAAAAAAATTGAAAGTTTCAGATTTTAATTATAACTTACCACAAGAACTAATAGCACAAGTACCAATAAAAGAAAGAGATATGTCTAGACTAATGGTACTAGATAAAAAAAATGAAACAATAGAGCATAAGGTATTTAAAGATATATTAGATTATTTAAATAAAGGAGACTGTTTAGTTATTAATAATACAAAAGTAATACCTGCAAGACTTTATGGAAAAAAAGAAACAGGAGCAAATGTTGAATTATTACTACTAAAAAGAATTGAAGGAGATTATTGGGAGGTAATGGTAAGACCGGGTAGAAAATTATTAAAAGGTGCTAAAATAATCTTTGGAGATGGAATACTTGAAGCAGAAATTATAGAAGTATTATATAATGGAAATAGAAAAGTTTTATTTAAGTATGAAGGAATATTTAATGAAATATTAGATAAAATAGGCTTAATGCCTTTACCACCATATATAAAAGAAAGTTTAAAAGAAAAAAACAGATACCAAACAGTATATGCAAAATATTTAGGTTCTGCTGCGGCACCAACAGCAGGTTTACATTTTACTGATGAACTATTACAAAAAATAAAAGAAAAAGGTGTAGAAATTGCAAATGTAACTTTACACGTTGGAATAGGAACATTTAGACCAGTAAAAGTAGAAAATATTGAAGAACATAGTATGCACTCAGAACATTTTTATATAAAAAAAGAAGATGTAGAAAAAATTAACAAAACAAAAAATAATGGAGGAAGAATAATAGCAGTAGGAACAACATCTTGTAGAGTATTAGAAAGTATTGCAGATGAAAATGGACAAGTTAAAGAATTTGAAGGAGACACAAGCATATTTATATATCCGGGTTATAAATTCAAATGTATAGATGCATTAATAACAAACTTCCATTTACCAGAATCAACATTAATAATGTTAGTATCTGCATTTTCAAATAAAGAATTTATAATGAAAGCGTACAATGAAGCAATAAAAGAAAAATATAGATTTTTCAGTTTTGGAGATGCAATGTTTATACATTAAGGTTTATAGGTAAAACCTTAAAAACCTAAATAAAATAATATAAGGAAAGAAAAATGAAGCAACCTATAACTTATGAACTTCTACATATTTGTAAGCAAACAGGAGCAAGAAGAGGAATAATACATACCCCACATGGAGACATAGATACACCAGTATTTATGCCAGTTGGAACACAAGCAACAGTAAAATCTATGACACCAGAAGAATTAAAAGAAGAAGTAGAAGCAAAAATAATATTAGCAAATACATATCATTTATATTTAAGACCTGGCGAAAAAATAATAAAAGAAGCAGGTGGCTTACATAAGTTTATGAACTGGGATAGAGCAATATTAACAGATAGCGGAGGATTTCAAGTTTTTAGTTTAGGACCTTTAAGAAAAATAACAGAAGAGGGAGTTGAATTCAAATCTCATTTAGATGGAAGCAAACACTTTTTATCACCAGAAAAAGTAATGGAAATAGAAAATGATTTAGGACCAGATATAATGATGGCATTTGACGAATGTGTTGAATATCCTTCAACTTATGAATACACAAAACAATCTATGGAAAGAACAACAAGATGGGCTAAAAGATGTAAAGAAGCACATAAAAGACCAGAAGAACAAGGATTATTTGGAATAGTACAAGGTGGAATGTATAAAGATTTAAGAGAACAGTCTGCAAAAGACTTAGTAGAACTTGATTTCCCGGGATATGCAGTAGGTGGTTTAAGCGTAGGAGAACCAAAAGAGTTAATGTGTGAATTATTAGAATTTACTACACAATTTCTACCAAAAGATAAACCAAGATACTTAATGGGTGTTGGAACACCAGATTATTTAATAGAAGCGGCAATTAGAGGAATAGATATGTGCGATTGTGTATTACCAACAAGAATTGCAAGAAATGGTACAGCAATGACGTGGAATGGAAAAGTAGTAGTAAGAAATGCAGTATATGAAAGAGATTTTACAACATTAGATGCAGAATGTGATTGTTATACTTGTAAAAACTACACAAAAGCATATATACACCATTTAATAAAAACAAAAGAAATTCTAGGAGTAAGATTATTATCAATACATAATTTAAGGTTCTTGACTAAATTAATGGAAAGAGTTAGAATAGAAATAGAAAATGATAATTTATTGAATTTTAGAAATGAATTTTATAATAAATATGGATATTAGGAGGAATTAAATATGCAAATGATAAGTAGTTATGGAATGTCAAATCAAAATAATCAAAATTCAAAAAACAAAAAAATATTAAAACTTATTATAATATGTATAATTGTAGTATTAATTGTTTCGGCTGCTTTAATTGGTGCAATATATTACTTAAATTTAGTTGAACAAAGAGAATTGAAAGTATATATTGATGGAGTTAAAACAAGTGTAAATTCAGATACATTTATTATAAAAGATAATGGAAAAGTTTATGTTTCAATTAAAGATATAGCAAAACTTTTAGGCTATGATGTACATAATGGAGAATATAAAGTAAATTCAGAAGAAACAACAAAATGCTATGTAGAAAATGCAAATGAAACAGCATCATTCTTCTTAAATTCAAATAAAATAAGTAAAGTTGCACCAAATACTCAAGATGAATATACTAATTTTATTATTTCAGAACCAGTAAAAAGTGAAAATAATAAATTATATGTTATTTCAGACGGAATTAAAATTGGTTGCAATGTTAGATTTCAGTATGATATAAATTCAAATACTATACAAATACAAACTTTGCCATATTTAGTAACTCAATATGAAACTTCAATTATAAAATTGCGGTTATAAAGGATTAAGTAAAAATTTCGATTGTCAAAAGGCAATTTTATACGATATGTATGTTGTACAAAATGCAAATGACAAATATGGTGTTATAAATGATAAAAACAATGAAATAATTGGTTGTAAATATGAAAATATGAGATTTGATGAAAGCACACAAGAATTTTTTGTAACTAATGCATTATCAAAAGTAGGAATAATATTAGCAAATGGTACAAATAAAGTAGATATTGAATATGATGAAATAAGTGTTTTAAATGGAAATTTATATTTAGTAAAAAATAATAATAAATATGGTATATTAGATAAAGATGGAAAAGTAAAAGTAAATGTTAATTATGATGAAATAAAGACATTAGATAGTGAATTAGGTTTATATATAGTTAAATACAATAATAAATATGGTATAATAACAGATAATGATAAACAAGTTATTTATTGTGAATATGATACAATTGGTGTAGATACAAAATCTTATCCTACTGATAAAATAGAAAATCAATATTTATTATTTGATAATCTAATACCTGTAAAAAGAAATAATAAATGGGGCTTATTTGATACAAAAGGTAAAGAAGTACTTCCATGTGAATATGATGGATTTGGCTGTATAGCAGCAGGTATAGTAGATAAAGTTGCAAATAATACTTTAATAATACCTGAATGTGAATGTATAGTTGTAAGTAAAGATAGAAAATATGGAATAATAAATAAAAATGGAGATTTACTAATAAATTATGTATTAAATGCAGTATATTCAACAACAAATTCAGGAGTTAATAAATATTTTATGACATTTGACCATGATAATGAAATAATTGAATATGAAGTACCTTGGTATTTAGAACAAATGGGATTATATACACCAAATAAAACAAATGAAGAAGATAATGATACAACACAAGAACAAACAAATACAATCGAAAATAGTAACAATATAAATCAAAATACAATTGAAAATAATAATAGTGTAAATGAAGAACAACAAAATACAAATGAAATTAATACTCAAGAAGAAAATGCTACAATATAAATTAGATAATGTATAAAATAATAGATAGTTGAAAGCAATGCTTTCAACTATCTATTATTTTATATTTACTCCGACAATACCACCAATTATACCTGCAACAATACCAGATAAAATCATAATAATAGAATTAGTATTTAAAGCAAAACCGGTATTTATTATACTAGAAATGAGATAAATTAATAACATATAAATTAAGCCTACAAATAAGCCATTAACTAAACCATTCTTTTTTATTTTCATAGTACTAATTGAACTACCAATTAAAATACTAATTGCACTAATTACGATTATAACAGGAGTAATTACACTTTCAGAAATATTAGTATAAGTAAGAATAATAGAAAAAATAAAAATTAAAACTAATGTAAAAATTATAGAAATAAAACTTCCTTTTAGTATTCTAAGAATATTGTTAGTTTTTAAAGAATCTGACATATAAATTCCTCCAAAAAAAAATTATTATAATAAAATATATTATAATAATTTCTTTTTAGAACTATTTTAATCTTATTAATATTGCAATACCCAGTAAAATTATAAGAACGCCAACAACAATTAAAACAATATTAAGAATACCTTCAAAACCTAATTCTGCTTCAGGCATAGAATTTAAAGTAATATCAACATCATCAGATAAAGTAGAAGTATTTTGAATAGAATTACTAGAACTTGTATTAGAAGTATTTGTTAAATTCATATTAATATCTAATGCCTGTACATAATTAAAACTAAATAAAAAAACAATAGTAGATATAATGATTATTGTCAAATTTTTTAGCATAAAAATTACCTCTTATCTTATTTTTCGTCGTTCTTAACTTCAACAACTTGTTTACCATTATAGTAACCACAGTTTGAACATGCTCTATGTGGTTGTACTGGTTCATGGCAATGTGCACATGTTGCTATAGCTGGATTTTCTATTTTCCATGTTGATCTTTTTAAATGTGTTCTAGCTTTTGACCATCTTCTTTTAGGTTGTGCCATAATTAATCCCTCCTTGTATATTGAAAGATATCTATATCTTTTTTCATTTTTATTAATTTAGACTATACTAGTATACTAAGAAATTTAAAATTTGTCAAGAGATAAGAGTTAAATGCTTGAAAAAAATTTAAAATATGGTATAATAATTTATATTATTGCATTGAAAGGAATGAAAATTATATAT
>CANQOW010000068.1 GCA_947625545.1 uncultured Clostridia bacterium | reverse complement strand
GTTAAATGCTTGAAAAAAATTTAAAATATGGTATAATAATTTATATTATTGCATTGAAAGGAATGAAAATTATATATGTCTAAACCAGTAGTAGCAATAGTAGGAAAGCCTAATGTTGGTAAATCTACTTTTTTTAATTATATAGTAGGAAAAAGAATATCCATTGTAGAAGATACGCCGGGTGTTACAAGAGATAGAGTATATGCAGAAACAAATTGGAGAGGAAGAGATTTTACATTAATAGATACTGGAGGAATTGAACCAGAAACAGAAGATATTATAGTTTCACAAATGCGAGAACAAGCTAATATCGCAATAAATATTGCAGATGTAATAATATTTCTAACAGATATAAAACAAGGAGTAACAGCAGGAGATAGTGAAATAGCATTAATGTTAAAAAAATCAAAAAAACCTGTAATACTTGTATGTAATAAAGCAGATAATATAGGAAATAAACCAAATGAAATATATGAATTTTATAATTTAGGTTTAGGAGAACCTTATGCAGTATCAGCAGCAAATGCACTAGGTATTGGAGATGTATTAGATGCAATATATGAATATTTTCCAGAAAAAGATGAAAATGATAATGATGATGAAACAATAAAAGTAGCAATAATAGGAAAACCAAATGTAGGTAAATCATCATTAATAAATAAAATATTAGGAGAAGAAAGGGTAATAGTAAGCGATATTGCAGGAACAACAAGAGATTCAATAGATTCATATTTTGAAAATGAATTTGGAAAATATATCTTTATAGATACGGCAGGTATTAGAAGAAAAAGTAAAGTAACAGAAAAAATTGAAAAATATAGTGTTATGCGTACATTATTAGCAATAGAAAGATCAGATGTGTGTTTAATGATGATTGATGCAACAGAAGGTGTAACAGACCAAGATACAAAAATTGCAGGAGAAGCACACGAAGCAGGAAAAGGAATAATAATTGTTATAAATAAATGGGACGAAATAGAGAAAGACAATAATACATTTGAAGATTTTAAAAAAGATATATATAATAAATTATCATATTTAACTTATGCACCAATAATTTTTATATCAGCAAAAACAGGACAAAGAGTAAATAAACTATATGAAATGATAAACGAAGTTGCAAATCAAAATGCAATGAGAGTATCAACATCAGTATTAAATGATGTAATAAATGAAGCAATAGCAATAAATCAACCACCAACAGATAAGGGAAGAAGATTAAAAATTTTGTATGCTACACAGGCATCTACAAAACCACCAACATTTGTAATATTTGTAAATAACAAAGAATTATTTCACTTTTCATATCAAAGATATTTAATAAATCAAATAAGAAAAGAATTTGGCTTACAAGGAACGCCAGTAAGAATTATTACGAGAGAAAAAGAAGATAAGGGGGAATAAATATGGCACCATATATAATAATAGCAATAATTGCTTATGCAATAGGAAGTATTAATTTTTCAGTTATAATTAGTAGAAAATTTGCAGGTTTTGATGTTAGAGATAAAGGAAGTAAAAATGCAGGAACAACGAATATGTTAAGAGAGGTTGGAAAAGGTGCTGCAATAATTACTTTAATTTGTGATATACTAAAAGGAGTTATATCAATTCTAATTGCACTTTTAATAGGAAAAATAGTTGAAGATGTAGATAAATCTTTATTAGTACAAATTGCAGGAATAAGTGTTATAATAGGACATACATTTCCAATATTTTTCGAATTTAGAGGAGGAAAGGGAATAGCAACATCTTTAGGAGTATTAATTATAACAAACTGGAAGATTGGTTTAATATGTTTAATATTTGCATTAATATTAATGGCGTTAACTAGAATGGTATCAGTTGGTTCTGTAATGGCAGCAATATTATTTCCAATATTAACTTTATTTATTGGAAAAGAATTTTTTATAGTTGAAGGAAATTATTTAATATATAGTATTATACTAGCAGTAATTGTACTATTTAATCATAGAGAAAATATTAAAAGATTATTAGAAGGAACTGAAAATAAAATAAGTTTTAATAAAAATAATTAATAAAATAAAACAAGAGAGGAATAAAATGAAAAATATTGGAATAATTGGAAGCGGAAGTTGGGGAGTTGCATTAGGAATACATTTAGCAAATATGGGAAATAATATTAAAATATGGTCTTTTGATAAAACCGAGGCAGATTTAATTAATGAAAAGAGAGAATGTAAATTTTTACCTAATATTAAATTACCAGAAAATATAGTGTGTAAATTAGATTATGAAGAAGTAATAAAAGATACAGATATAATCTTACATGTTACACCATCAAAATTTACGAGAAATATTGTAAGAGATTATAAAAAATATATTACAAATCAACCAATAATAATATGTTCAAAAGGACTTGAGGCGGAAACATTTTATACATTAGATAAAATTTTTGAAGAAGAATTACCAAATACAAAAATAGGTGTATTATCAGGTCCAAGCCATGCAGAAGAAGTTTCTTTAGGAATACCAACAGCGATTGTAATTGCATCAAAACATAATGATGTTATTGAAGAAATTCAAAAAACATTTATGAATGAAAAATTAAGAGTGTATTCTTCTAATGATGTAGTTGGAGTAGAATTAGGTGGAGCTTTAAAAAATATTATTGCTTTTTGTGCAGGTATGGCAGTTGGATTAAATTTAGGAGATAATACTTTTGCTGCTTTAGCAACAAGAGGTTTAAAAGAAATAGCAAAATTAGGTGTGGAATTAGGTGGAGAATTTAATACATTTTATGGTTTAACAGGTTTAGGAGATTTAATTGTAACTGTTATGAGTGAGCATAGTAGAAATAGAAAGGCAGGAAAATTAATTGCACAAGGAAAATCTATTGAAGAAGCAAAAAATCAAGTTGGAATGGTTATTGAAGGATTAGATAATATAGAAATTGCATATAAATTAGCAAAAAAATATAATATAGAAATGCCTATTGTAGAAACAGTTTATGATGTTTTATATAATGGTTTATCACCAGAAGAAGCAGTTACAATGTTAATGACAAGAGATAAAAAAGCAGAATAAACTTAAAAAGTATAATTTATAAAAAAAGTGAAAAAATAAAAATAAAAATATTTTAGAAAGGAAGAAAATTTAATGGAATTTATAGATAAATTAAAAGAAGTAGGGTGTGAAACATATAAATATACTGCAGAAAAAACAAGTAGAATTGCAAAAGAAACAAAATTAAAAATGAAAATGAGTCAAAAAAAATCAGATATAGAAGATATTTATGAAGAAATTGGAAAAGCAATTTATCAAGAACATATAAGAGAAGAAAAGACAGATATAAAAGAGCAAATTGAAGAGTTTTGTACAAAAATTGATGTTTTATCTAGTGAAATTGACGATATTAGAACAGAAATTTTAAATTTAAAAGATAAAAAGAAATGTAGTGTATGTGCAAAAGAAATGGATATTGAAGATAAATTTTGCCCTTCATGTGGTAAAGAACAACCAACTGTAAAAATTGAAAATGCAGAAGTTGTAACAGAAGAAAATAGAGAAGATGAAGAAATTAAAACACCAGAATTTGTTGAAAATACAGAAGAACAAGAAGATTTTGCAAGAGAGGAAAACAAAGAAACCGAAGAAACCGAAGAAAATGAAGATGACAGTGATGAAAAAAACGAAGATAATATAAATGAATAGAAGCAATAAAAATACACAAGCCTACATAAAATAGGTTGTGTATTTTTTGATAAATTAATAAGGAAATCTCTCATATAAATATTTAATTATTTCATTAGAATTATTTTCTGTTACATTAATAAATAAACCATCATCTAAAGAAACCCACATATTAATTTTGTAATTATCTTTATTATCAATTAAAGCACCAATAATATCAACAATTTCAATAGAATTAGAATATTTATTTTCCCATTTTAAATCATTATCTAATCTAAAATCTTTATTATAAAAATTTGTTAAAAATCTAGATATTTCACCCGGCTTATCACTATATAAATTAACAACTGATTCCATAATATCTCCTCTTTTAAAGTATTAATAATAGTATATGCCAAATTTTAAGAATAAAACGGAAATTTTTGGAGAAGATAGTTTTAGGTGATAAAATGAAAAATATAAAAGGATTATTTATATCTGGTGCTATAATTATAATAATAACGGTTGTTACTATATTATCAATAAAACAAGGAAAAGCACAAGCAACAAGTACAGAAAATTTACAAGAAAAGGTTAATTCAGAAATTAAGTATCTAGATAGTAAATTATTAAGTATGTTAAATGGATTAAACAATATAATGTTAAGAAATTATGTAGTAACTTCAAAAGAAGTAGGACAAAGTTCTTCAGATATAGATGATGAAAGTTCAGGTGCTTCAAAAAATAATGACGAAACAGAATCTGAAGCAGATTCAAGTTCAACAGATAATGAAGAAAGAGCAAGTTTACATGAATTACAATCAGCAGGAGTATTAACAACAAGTAAAGATGCAAATTGGGATACATTAAAAACGGAAATAGAAATATTGTATTCATCTTGGAGTACAATAATATTAGATTTGTATAAATTAAATATTAATTCAGAGGATATTTTAGAGTTTAGTACATTGTTAGATAGTGCAACAATATTTATTAAAAATGAAGATAAAACTCAATCCCTTGCGACACTTGCAAATTTATATGCTTGTTTACCAAAGTATGTTGAAGGTTATTCAAATGATAATAAACAAATTAATATACAAAAAACAAAATCTAGTATTGTTAATGCATATTCAGTGGTCGAAAATGAAAATTGGAGTGAAATAACTAGCCAAGTAAATAATGCTGAGTTAAGTTTTTTGAATGTGTTAAATAGTGTTTCAACAGAAGAAGATTATGAAATTAATAAAACTTATATATTAATAAAAGAATTACAAAATTCAATTACAGAAAGAGATAAGGATATATTTTATATAAAATATAAAAATGTAATAGAAAAATTGAATAATATGGCTTAAAAATATTGACATTTTAACATAAATCTATTAAAATAAAATATAGTAAATTGAATAGTCGCGTATAGCAAAACCGCAAGGTTGCGTACGAGGAAAGTCCGGGCTCCATAGAGCAATGGTGCTGGATAACGTCCAGTAAGGGAAACCTTAAGGAAAGTGCAACAGAAAATAACCGCTTTAAGTTTTTAAAGTAAGGGTGAAAAGGCGAGGTAAGAGCTCACCGCTATTATGGTGACATAGTAGCGGTGAGCTCTTACCTCGCCTTTTCA
>CANQOW010000067.1 GCA_947625545.1 uncultured Clostridia bacterium | reverse complement strand
CATATTCTGTTGTACCTGACCAAATTGAAGCAGGAACATTTATGTTAGCAGCTGTTGCCTCTCGTGGAGATATAACAATAAAAAATTGTATTACAAAACACTTAGAACCAATAACTGCAAAAGTTATTGAAATGGGTGGTAATGTTGAAGAAATTGGTGGAGATACATTAAGAGTTTGGTGTAATAAACGTCCATCAAAAGCAAATATTAAAACTTTACCATATCCAGGTTTTCCAACAGATTTACAACCTCAAATTGGAGTTTGTCTTTCTATTGCAGATGGAAATAGCACAATTAATGAGAGTATCTGGGAATCTAGATTTCAATATACAGAAGAATTAAATAAAATGGGAGCAAAAATTACTGCGCAAGGTAAATCTGCTTTCTTTGAAGGTGTAAAAAAATTATATGGTTCTCCTGTTTGTGCTACAGATTTAAGAGCAGGTGCTGCTTTAATTATTGCTGGTATAATTGCAGATGGAAAAACTAAAATTTCTAATTTACAACATATAGATAGAGGTTATGAAAATATAGAAGAAAAATTTAGAAATCTTGGTGCAAAAATCGAAAGAATTAATGAAGAAGAATAGGAATTTTTAATATGCTAAAATTTTGTAGTTTATATAGTGGAAGTTCTGGAAATAGTTTGTTTGTTTCTAGTAATAATACAAATATTTTAATAGATGCAGGAGTAAGTGCAAAAAAAATTACAGAAGCACTTACTTCTATTAATGTTGATATTACTAACATTGATGCTATTTTAGTAACTCACGAACACATAGACCATGTTCTTAGTTTAGGTTTTTTATCAAAAAAATATAATATACCTGTTTTTGCAAATGAATGTACATGGAATGCTATGCCTAAACAAAAGGAAAAAATTAATATAGGTAATCAAAAATTTTTTGTAAATTCTGAAAATTTTGAAATTGGAGATTTAAAAATACTTCCTTTTGATATTCCACATGATGCAGGAAACCCTTGCGGTTTTAATATTATGAATGATAATACTAAAATTAGCATTGCAACAGATTTAGGTCATGTTACTGAAAATATAATGGATAATTTAAAAAATAGTTCTTTTGTACTTCTTGAGTCTAATTATGAACCAGAAGTTTTAAAATATTGTTCTTATCCATATAAGTTAAAAAGAAGAATTGATGGTCCTGATGGGCATTTATCTAATGTTTCTGCTGGAAAGGTTGTCGCTAATTTAATGAATTATGGAATTAACCATGTCACTCTTGGGCATTTAAGTAAAGAGAGTAATTTTCCTGAACTTGCTTACAAGACTGTTGTTCAAGAATTAGTTTCTCAACATTTTAAAGAAGGAGATATAAATTTAGATGTTGCAAGTAGAGATATGCCAGGGGAATTAATTGTTTGCTAGGAGGTTATAATGTTATCTATAAATATAATTTGTGTTGGAAAATTAAAAGAAGCTTATTTAAAAGAAGCAATAAATGAATATTCAAAAAGATTATCTAAGTATTGTAATTTAAGTTTTACTGAATTACAAGATGAAAAATTGCCTTCAAAATTAAATTCTAGCATTATTGAAGATATTAAAAATAAAGAATGCTCTAAAATTTTGGAAAATATAAAAAAAGATTCTTATGTTTTTTGTTTAGATTTAAAAGGTAAACAATATTTTTCTGAAGAATTTTCTGAAGAAATCGAGAATATTGCTTTAAATTTTAATAGTTCTATTACTTTTATTATTGGTGGAACTCTTGGTTTGACTGATGATGTTTTAAATAAAGCCAATAAGTTAATTTGCTTTTCTAAAATGACTTTTCCCCATCAATTAATAAGAGTTTTTCTTCTTGAACAATTATTCCGCGCATTTAAAATATCACATAATGAAACTTATCATTGGTAAAAAATTTGTAAATTATTAGTATATATCAATTCTAATTGTAAAAACTATTATAAAGTTATTTACGAAAGGATTTGATATTATGAATTCTTATTGGATAGATTCGTATCCAGATATTTTAGAAAATCATCAAAAATTAGATAAAAACATTGAAACTGATATTTGTATAGTTGGTGCAGGTATTACAGGTATAACGTGTGCTTATTACCTTTCTAAACAAGGTTTTAAGGTTGTAGTTTTAGATAAAGATAAAATTGCAAATCATACTACTGGTCATACTACTGCAAAAATTACTTCTCAACACGGACTTTTTTATAAATATTTAATAAATAGTTTTTCAAAAGAATTTGCTAAAGAGTATTTAGAAGCGAATGAACTTGCTATTTCTAATATTAAAAATATAATTGATACTGAAAATATTGATTGTGATTTTGAAAAACAAGATGCTTATGTTTTTACTAAAAATGAAAGTGACTTAGAAAAAATTAAAAATGAGGTTGATGCTGTTAATTCTTTAGGTTTTAATGCTGAATTTACTACAACCATTCCACTACCTATAAAAAATGTTTTAGGTGCTATAAAATTTCCTAATCAGGCGCAATTTCACCCAAGAAAGTATATTGCAGGTTTAGTTAAGTCTATTTTAAGTAATAATGGTGAGATTTACGAAGATAGTAAAGTTTATGATATTGAAAAAGATACTAATCATTATATAACATATACTAAAAATAACAAGATCTCCTCAAAATATGTTATCTTAGCAAGCCATTACCCTATTATTAATGCTCCCGGTTTTTATTTTTTGAAAATGTATCAAGAAACTTCTCACATAATTGGTATTGAAACAAATGAACCTCTTTTTGATGGAATGTATATAAATAGTGAATCTCCTACCCTATCTTATAGAACGGCAAATTATGATGGTAAAAGATTAGTCTTAGTTGGTGGTTTTGAGCACAAAACTGGTAGCAAAATTGATTTATCTAATGCTTATTCTTTTTTAGAAAAAAATGCTAAGGAATTATATCCTGATGCTAAAATACTTTATAGATGGAATACTCAAGATTGTGTTTCTTTGGATAAAATTCCATATATTGGTGAATTTTCTAATCTTATGCCTAATATGTATGTTGCTACTGGATTTAAAAAATGGGGTATGACAAGTTCTAACATTGCTGCAAATATTATTACAGATAAAATTTTAGGAAAAACAAATCCATATGAAGATGTATTTTTATCTACTAGATTTCATCCTTTAAAAAATATTGAAGAATTAGGAAATTTAGCAAAAGAAGTTACTTATTCTTTAACTATTAATAAACTTAATATTCCTGAAAAAACTTTGAATAGTATTAAAAGTGATGAAGGAGATATTGTTGAAATTGATAATAAAAAGGTTGGAATTTATAAAGATATTGATGGTAATGTTTTTGCTGTGAAACCAGTTTGCTCTCATTTAGGTTGTGAACTTTCTTGGAATAATTTAGATAAAACTTGGGATTGCCCTTGCCATGGTTCTAAGTTCAATTATAAGGGTAAATCTCTATATGACCCTAGTATTAAAGATCTAGAAATTTATGAATTGGAATAAGTTTTATAACTTTAAAATATTTTTATGATTAAAATTTGCTAGTATTTAAAAAACATTCTTTTGAATGTGCATTTATAATTCCTATTGCTTGCAAGTATGAATAAATAGTTGTTGAACCAACAAATTTCATTCCTCTTTTAATTAAGTCTTTTGAAATTTTATCTGACAATTCACTTGTTGTTCGAAGTTCAAAACTTTCATTAATAACTGTATTATTGGTAAATTTCCATATATAATTTGAAAAACTTCCATATTCAGTTTGTATATTTTTGAATATTTTACTATTATTTATACTTGCTATAATTTTTAATTTATTTCTAATTATTTTTGGATTATTTAATAATTCATTTATTTTATTTTCATCATAATTAACTACTTCATCAATATTAAAATTACTATATGCTAACCTAAAATTTTCTCTTTTGTTTAAAATACATTCCCAAGATAAACCTGCTTGGAAACTTTCTAATATTAATAGTTCATATAATTCTTTATCATTATGTGTAGGTCTTCCCCATTCTTCATCATGATATTTTATATATTTATCATTTTTTAGCTTTACCCAACTGCATCTTTTTATTTCTTTATCTTTCAAAGATTTCTCCTTTTATTTGTTTCTATTTTTTATATATAATACTAATTGTCTTAAAAATTTTGCCTTTTCTCCGTATTTATCTAAAATTTTCATTGCCTCATTTGTTATTTCATTTAATATATTTTGTGCACCTTCTAATCCATATTTAGAAACATAAGTGCATTTTTCAAGTTCTTTATCGTTTCCAACAGGTTTCCCTAGAATTTTTTCATCTCCAACTTCTGATAAAATATCATCTTTTATTTGGAATGCTAATCCTATTTTATCTGCATAATTTGATAATTCTTCTATTTCTTCTTCACTTGCATTTGCTAATATTGCTCCCATTCTAACTGGTAATTTTATTAGTGCTCCTGTTTTATTTTTATGTATATATTCTAATTCTTCTTTTTCAATTTTTTTGCCTTCAAATTCTGTATCTACATATTCTCCTGCTATCATTCTATCTATTGCATAAGAAAACTCATTAAATATTCTTAATTTATTTTGAATTTCTTCATTGCTAGATTTTTTTATATCTTCACTAATTATCATATAACTATTGTTTAGTAATGCATCTCCTGCAAGTATTGCTGTTGCTTCATCAAATTTTTTATGATTTGTTGGTTTTCCTCTTCTTAAATCATCATTATCTATTCCTGGTAAGTCATCATGAATTAATGAAAATGTATGTACCATTTCTATTGCTACTGAATATGGAAAGCATTTTTCTATGTCTTTTTTAAATAATTCGTATGTTGCTATTACTAATATTGGTCTTAGTCTTTTTCCTCCTGCCATTAGACTGTATTCCATTGAATTATTTAGCCTTTCTTCTAAACATTTATTTTTTCTTACATTTTTTTCTAGTTCTTTTTCTACTATTTCTTGATATTCTTTTAGTTTGTTTTTGAATTCCATTTTTTCCCTCCATATAATTTTTATATAATTATATGCAATATATATTTTTTATATTAAATTTTATTATTTCTGTTTAACTTTCGAAGAAATTTATTGCTATAATTATAACAAATAAGAAAATTCATTGCAATAGTTCTCCAGAAAATATCACTTTTGAAATCTATTTACTGTTTTCAAATTTTCTTGAATTCCTTTGAAAAGGGTAAAATAAAATGAATAAATCATTTTATTTTATAGAATAATAATTGCAGTTCCCAATTTTAAAATAAATTGATTTTTGGGAAATAATATGTTATAATATTATTGAGGTGAAGATTATGAAATTAATAAAAAGAGATTATTTAAATACTTTAATTGACATCATGGGAAC
>CANQOW010000066.1 GCA_947625545.1 uncultured Clostridia bacterium | reverse complement strand
AAACAATTAGAATATTTAAGTCAAGATGAAAAAGCAAGACAAGAATATGACGATTATGTACAAGCAAAATTTGATAACAGTATGATGATGCATTTTGAAAGAGAAAAAGGAGAAGTTATAGGAATAGAAAAAGGGGAAAAGAAAAAAACAATACAAATAGTAAAAAATATGCTAAAAAGTAATTTATCTATAGAAATAATAATGGAAGTAACAGGGTTAACAGAAGAAGAAATAGAAAATATAAAAACGAAATGCTTAAAAAAAGTAGAAAATTTAAGAATTTAATAAATTTTGTATAAAGAAAATAAATACCTTTTATGAAATAACAAAAAATCATATAAGGTATTTTTTATTGCATGTATAATGAAAAATTTTTTCTTTAAAAAAAATAAAACTTTTTGTTGAAAAAGTGTTTACATTTGTAAAAAAATTGTATAAAATATAGAAAACCAAAGAATAAATAAAGGAGGCTTTTTGAATATGAAAATATTAATGTTAACGTGGGAATATCCACCAAGAATAGTTGGAGGGATAGCAAGAGTAGTTAACGACTTATCAAAAAGACTTATAAAAGATGGACATGAAGTTACAGTTATAACATATAAAGAAGGAGACGCATTAGAATTTGAAGACGACAAAGGTGTTAAAGTTTATAGAGTAAATAACTATATGATTAACCCAAATAATTTTATAGACTGGGTAATGCAATTAAACTTTAATATGGTAGCAAAAGCAAATGAAATAATTGCAAAAGAAGGGCAATTTGATGTTATACATGCACATGATTGGTTAGTTGCTTATGCTGCAAAAACATTAAAAAATTCTTATGATATACCAATAGTATCTACAATACACGCAACAGAAAGTGGAAGAAATAGTGGAATACACGACGAAACACAAAGATATATAAATGATACGGAATGGTTACTAACTTATGAGTCTAATGAAGTAATAGTAAATAGCAATTTTATGAAATGTGAATTACAAAGATTATTTGGACTACCATTTGAAAAAATAAACGTAGTACCAAATGGAATAAACTTAACAAATTTCAGTGGAGTAGAAAAAGATTACGAATTTAGAAGACAATATGCAAGAGATAATGAAAAAATAATTCTATATACAGGAAGATTAGTTTACGAAAAAGGAATACAACATTTAATATCTGCAATGCCAAAAATTCTATCAGGTTATAATGATTCAAAATTAATTATAGCAGGAAAAGGTGGAATGTTAGACGAACTAAGAGAACAAGTAAATAGAATGGGAATTTCAAATAAAGTTTATTTTACAGGTTATTTAGATTCTAAAAAATTATTAAAAATGTATAAATGTGCAGATATATCAGTATTCCCTAGCACTTATGAACCATTTGGAATAGTTGCATTAGAAGCAATGCTTGCAGGTGTTCCAACAGTAGTATCTGATGTTGGAGGACTTAACGAAGTAGTTGAACATGGTGTAAATGGAATGAAATGTTATGCAGGTAATGCAAATTCAATAGCAGACTCTGTTTTAACACTATTATATGACCATCAATTATGTGATAACATTGTAAAAAATGCTAAGGTAAAAGTTAAAGAAGAATATAACTGGGGTAAAATTGCACAAGACATACATTTTACATACCAAAAAGCAATATGTCAAACAATGGCACAAAGACAGGCAAATCAAATTGCACAAGAAAATGCAAAAAAAGCAAAGAAAGCAAAAAATACAGAAAACGAATTATCAAATCTATTATCTTTCAAAAAAAGACAAGCTTATGCTTAAATTAATTTATTAACATAAAGGAGTATTAAAAATATGAACGTATATGATACTGCAAATAAATTAGCGTATGAAATTAAAAATTCAACAGAATATCTTGAATATAAAAAAATAAAAACAGAAATAGCAAATAATCTTGAATTAAAAGAAAAACTAGATAATTTTGAAAAAATGAGATATGAAATTCAAGTACTTTCTATAAATGGTGAAGAACAAGATAATAAAAAAGCAGAAGAAATGCAAAAACTATACTTAGAATTAATACAAATAGAACAGGTAAAAAAATATTTTGACTTAGAATTAAAATTTAATGTTCTACTTGCAGATGTTAATAAAATAATTGGTGAAGCTATACAAGATGTTATAGCCTAAAATTTAATTCGCTTATATTTATAATATAAGCGTTTATTATTCTCGAAAGGAAAATTTAAATGTTAGAATATATAATTATTATTTGTTTATTAATAGTTGTTTTAGCAATTCTATATTTTATACTTGAAATAAAAACAAAAAAAGTTAAAGAATATGTAGAAAATAAAAAATTAAAAGAAATAGCAGATAAATTTCCAGATAATATAAATATTTGTAAAACCATCTTGAAAGATTTAAATAATGAAAATGTAAAAATTGAAGAAGATAAAGAAGGAAAAACAAGTCTATATCTTGTTACATCAGATAAAATAATTATAGCAAGTAATAAAGATATTTTTACAAGAATACAAACAATAGCACATGAATGTTTACATTCAATACAAAGTAAAAAGATGTTATTATTTAATTATATATATTCAAACTTGTACATAATATATTTTATATTAATTTCAATATTAACAATATTTAAAATTGTAAATACCTATATGTTGCAAGTAGAAATTCTAACAATACTTGGGCTTGTATATTTTTTTATAAGAAGTGCATTAGAATATGATGCAATGATAAAAGCAAGATATTTAGCAAAAGAATATATGGAAAAATGTAATGTATGTACAAAAGAAGAAATTGGAGAAATAATAGATGGATATGATACTATAAATAATATTGGAATTAAAGGTTCAAATTTAAGTTTATTATGTAGTGTAATAATAAAAATTATAATTTATTGTGTTATTTGTATTATTATGATATAGTATGAAAAGTAAAAAATAAGGAGAGATTAATGAACAAAAAGTGGGAATATTATAATGCAGATGAAGAAAAAATTAACGAAATATCTGAAAAATTTAATATAGATAAACTAATTGCTAGAATTTTAGTAAATAGAGGCATTACAGAAGACGAAAAAATATCAGTTTTTTTAGAGCCTAATAGAAATAATTTTTATGACCCATATTTATTAAATGATATGGAAATAGCAGTTAATAGAATATTAAAGGCAATGGAAAATAAAGAAAAAATAATAATATATGGAGATTATGATGTAGATGGAATAACAAGTACAACAGTATTAAAAAAATTCTTAGAAGAAAGAGAAATGGAAATTGGTTACTATATTCCAAATAGATTAAATGAAGGATATGGATTAAATAAAGATGCTATTGATAAAATTAGTAATAATGAATATAATTTATTAATTACAGTAGATTGTGGAATATCTGGTATAGAAGAAGTTGAATATTTAAAAAGTAAAAATATAGAAGTTATAATAACAGACCACCACGAGCCATTAGAAAAATTACCAAATGCATTAGCAGTAATTGACCCAAAAAGAAAAGATAATAAATATCCATTTAATCAATTAGCAGGTGTAGGCGTTGTATTCAAGTTAATACAAGCACTTAGTATGAAATTAAATTTAGAAGAAAAAGAGTATTTAAAATATTTAGATTTAGTTTGCGTTGGAACTATTTCTGATATTGTACCATTAATAGACGAAAATAGAGTTATAGCAAAATTAGGTTTAAAATTAGTTAATGTAACAAAAAATATAGGGTTAAAATCTTTATTAAATTCTTCTGGATTTAAAAAGATAGATGCAAATACAATTTCTTTTGGAATAGCACCAAAAATTAATGCTTGTGGAAGAATGGGACATGAAGAAGAAGCAATTGAATTATTGTTATCTAATAACTATGTTAGAGTACAAACACTTACAAATAATTTAAACGAATATAATAAAAAAAGGCAAGATACAGAAAAAAGTATTTTTGAAGAAGCAATTAAAAAAATAGATAATGAAGAAAATAATTCTGTAATAGTATTAGGAAGTGAAAATTGGCATCATGGAGTAATAGGAATTGTTGCATCAAAGATTACAGAATTATATTATAAACCAACAATATTATTGTGTTTTGAAGATGATATAGCAAAAGGTTCAGGAAGAAGTATACAAGGTTTTGATTTACACAATGCATTATGCTTATGTAGTGATTACCTAGAAAAATACGGTGGACACGAAATGGCGATTGGACTAAGTTTAAAAAAAGAAAACTTTGAAAGCTTTAAAAATAAAATGCAAGAAATTGCAAATGAATATAAAGTTAATGAAATTACACCAATAATATATATAGATAGTCAAATTTCTAATAAAAATATTAATATAGAATTTATTAAACAATTAAAATTACTAGAACCTTTTGGTGAAGGAAATAAAGTGCCATTATTTATATACAAAAATTTAAAAATAGATTCAATAAGAACATTAACAGAAGGTAAACATCTAAAATTAACCTTAAAAGATGAAAATACAATTATAGATGGCATAGGATTTAATATGGGAAATATTGCTGATGATTATTTAATTGGAGATAAAATAGATGTTATTGGATATATTGAAGTAAATACTTTTAATGGATATGATAATATTCAAATAAATATAAAAGATATAATGAAATCAATATAACTTCATTATTGGAAGGAGAATGTAAATGTCAGAGGTAAAACAAGTTGAAATTAATGATGTTATTGATATTGTAAAACAAAATAATAAAAATGCTAATGTTGATAAAATTTTGAAGGCTTATGAATTTGCAAAAAAAATGCACAGTTCACAATTTAGAAAATCTGGTGAGCCTTATATAATTCACCCTGTACAAGTAGCATATATATTAGCAACATTAGAACTAGACACATCAACTATTTGTGCCGCTTTATTACACGATGTTGTTGAAGATACTGAAATTACAAATAACGATTTGAAAAATACTTTCGGTGAAGAAATTGCAGAAATGGTTGAAGGTGTTACAAAACTTAGTAAAATACAATTTTTTTCTTTAAAAGAACAACAAGTTGAAGATTATAGAAAAATGTTTCTTGCAATGGGAAAGGACATTAGAGTAATACTTATAAAATTAGCAGATAGATTACACAATATGAGAACATTAAAATATTTAACAAGAGATAGACAAATTGCAATTTCGCAAGAAACTATGGATTTGTATGCTCCACTTGCAAATAGATTAGGTTTGTATTCTATTAAATGGGAATTAGAAGATTTAGCTTTTAAATATTTATTTCCTGAAGAATATAGAGAATTAGTAGAGGGAATAGATAAAAAAAGAGAAGAAAGATTATCTTTTATAAAAAATATAATGGAAGAAATAAGGCACGAACTAAAAAATCAAAATATAGAAGCAGAAATTACAGGACGTGCAAAACATTTATATAGTATATATAGAAAAATGAAAAGAGATAATAAAACATTAGACCAAATCTATGATTTATTTGCACTTAGAATTTTAGTAAATTCGGTAAAAGACTGTTATGCAGCATTAGGTGTGGTACACGAATTAT
>CANQOW010000065.1 GCA_947625545.1 uncultured Clostridia bacterium | reverse complement strand
GTTGATGATATACTTAATAATGAAACAATAACAAATGCAATGCTAAAAACAATAATAGATGTTATTGAAGTAGATAGTGATTCAAATGTTGAAGTAAGATTAAAATTGTTAAATGAAATAGGCTCTACACCTGCTGTTATAACAAACTTTAATGATATTAAAAATACCGCTCTGGAAAGTAACATCAGTACACAAAGATGTATCAGAACGATTAAAAAAAATTAACCCAGTATTAGCAATTGAAGTACGAAAGATACTAGACGAAAACAAAGCAGAAAGACATATAAGAGGAGGAAATGCTACAAAATTAAAATATATACACAAAGATAAAGTAGGTTAAGAAATATAAAATTTGCCAAATCTTGCAGGAGTTTAATATAAATTAAACTTCTGCATTTGGCTATTATAAATTAATAGGAGATAAAAAATGAGTATTTTTGGAATAATAATTCTAAGCATAGGACTTGGTATGGACGCATTTGCAATATCAGTATGTAAAGGAATATCATTTAAAAAAGGAAATCTAAAAAAATCTGTAATAGTTGCAACATATATGGGAGTATTTCAAGCAATAATGCCAGTATTAGGATATTATTTAGGAATAAGTTTTGCAGATAAAATAACAAGCATAGACCATTGGCTTGCATTTGCACTTTTATTTGTTATAGGAGTAAAGATGATTAAAGAAGCATTAAATAAAGATATAGAGGTAGTTAATGATAATGTAGATTTTAAAGAAATGATAGTATTAGCAATAGCAACAAGCATAGATGCATTAGCAGTTGGAATAACATTCGCATTTTTAAATGTAAATTTATGGTTTGCAATAACCTTAATAGGAAGTATAACATTTATATTATCATTAATAGGAACTAAAATAGGAATTATCTTTGGCAATAAATATGAAAAAAAAGCAGAATTATTAGGAGGAATAATACTTATTTTACTAGGAATAAAAATTGTTCTTGAACACTTAAATATTTTATAAACTATATCAATCACCATTTTACAAATTTCGACATAATATATAATAGCCAATTTATTTTGAGGTGAGTTGGAAATTATGAGTAAAATAAAAAAAGGTGATGTAGTAGGTAGATTATCATACGGAAAAGATATATTATTTACTGTTGAACAAATTATAAATTCAAGAGATGGTATGCAAATAGCAATATTAAAAGGAGTTACAGTAAGAGTAGAAGCAGATGCACCAATTGACGATTTAGAATTAGTTAAAAAACAAGATGTAGAAAAAAGTTTAAGAAACTTAGAATTAAAATTAGAAAAAAATATAAAAAAGTATGATAATAAATTAAAATTAAGTTTTAATATTTTTAAAAATGCAAAAGAAAAAAGAAGCATAGAAAAAATAGTTACAGGAACAATATTACATTTAGATGGAGATAAAAAATATGCTGATAAATCAGCAAAATACTATAAAAAAGTAGGGTTAAAAGCCATAATTAAACATATACCAGAATATAAACAATCACAAATGGTAACTCCTCTTTTAGATAGATATAAACCAGATATACTAATAATAACAGGACATGATGGAATGATAAAAAATAATACGAAATACACAGATATATATAATTATAGAAACTCTAGATATTTTGTTAATACTGTACAAGAAGCAAGAAGATGGTCAAATAATAGAAATGACTTAGTAATATTTGCAGGAGCATGTCAAAGTTTTTATGAAGCAATAATGTCTGCTGGTGCAAATTTTGCTTCATCACCTGCACGAATATTAATAGATTTTATGGATCCATTAGTTATAGCACAAAAAGTAGCAACAACTGAAGATTATAAATATATAAAAATTGAAGATATTTCTAGTGAATTAAGAGATGGAACAAAAGGAGTTGGAGGTACGGGAGCAAGCGGAAAAAAGACTGTAATATTTTTGTAACAAAAATGTAATATTAATGTAATAAAATTCTAAAAATGTTGAAAA
The DNA here is from genome assembly GCA_947625545.1 of uncultured Clostridia bacterium. Taxonomy (GTDB): domain Bacteria; phylum Bacillota; class Clostridia; order TANB77; family CAG-508; genus CANRES01. The sequence continues at coordinate 3,574 of CANQOW010000065.1, read as the reverse complement.
ATCAACGAAAAGCAAGAATTTTGCAATGCGAGATTTTTTGACATTTTTTACATTTTATGGTACAATCATCACATATTAATAAAGAAGGTGATCTTATGATTTTTAAGGATGATATTGCTAGTGTAAAAACAGACATCCAAGAAAAAATTGGACAAAAGATTATTGTAAGAGGAACACTTGGGAGAAATAAATACTATGAAAAAGAAGCAACAATAGAAAAAACATATCCAAATTTATTCATAGTAAAATACAAAGAAAATGAAAGAAATGTTACATATAGTTACACAGATGTGTTAACAAAAACAGTTGAAGTACAAGTATTTGATGGACAAGAATATTGCCCACTCGTACTACCAGAAGTATCAAAAAAATTTTAATAAAATATTTACTAAAAAATTCCTAAAATTAGGAATTTTTTTTAATGTCCCTAAATATAAATTATAAAGATAAAAATATTATTTAGGAGGTTCAATATGATTAATGTAGAAACTAACAAAGAAAATATATGTGTAAATAAAATAGTAGGGCAGAAAAAAGATTTTATATTTGTTGAAGGAGATGTTATTGTACCAGATGTTAAACCAGACATATTAAATACAGTTAGTACAACAGGTAATGCATTTATATACAAAAAAGAAATAACAGATGGAAAAATAAAATTAGAAGGGTCAATAGATGCATATATTATATATTTAGCAGATGACGATACAGGCAGTACAAGGGGAATAAATACAAGTATTAATTTTTCACAAATACTAAATATAGAAAATTGTACAAGTGATATGAGTATTGATGAAAGTGTTGAAATAAAAACAATAGAATGCAATGTATTAAATGGAAGAAAAATAAATGTAAAAGTTGGAATTGAATTAGGTGCAACAGTATATTCAAATGAAAATGTTGAAATAATAACAGGAATTACAAATTCAATTAATGTACAATCCTTAATAACACCATTACAAATTACTTCACTAGTAGGAGAAGGAAATTCTAAAACTTATGCAAAAGATAATATATCAATAGATGAAGTAGATAACTTAGCAGAAATATTAAAGGTTGATGTTAATATTATAAACAAAGATACTAAAATTAGTTATAACAAAGTATTGGCTAAGGGAGATGCAGAAGTTAAAATAATGTATTTAACAGAAGATAATAGAATTAAAAGTGTAACTAATAATATTCAATTAATGGGTTTTGTTGATATTCCAAACATTAAAGATGACAATATGTGTGATATGAAATATAAAGTAAAAAATGTGTTGATAAAACCAAATTCTACTGAGGAACATTCAATATATGTAGAAATAGAAATTGAATTAGTATGTAGGGCTTATCAAAATGTGGATATAGAATTAATAGAAGATTTATATAGTCCAGTAGAAAATTTGAATTTTACGCAAAAAAATATTAAAACAATGATAGGAAAGAATAATACTCAAAGCATTTGCAGTGTAAAAGAAAGGGTAAACATTCCGCAAGTACAAAATAATCAAATTTGTGATGTTAATGTAAAACCTGTAATTAAAGAAACAAATATAATTACAAATAGAATAATATATTCAGGAGAAATAGAATTAACATTTTTAATGCAAGGTAATTCAAATAGAATGGAAACCGCAAATTATAATATGCCATTTAATTTTAATGTTGATGTTGATGGAGTAAATACAAATAGTACGGTTAATACTGAAATTGAAGTTCTAGTTCAAAATTTTGTTGTTATGCCAGATAGTTCAGTAGATGCTAATGTAGATTTAAAATTTAGTGTTGATATATCAAGAGCCACAAATATTAATTTAATTGATGAAATTACAAGTGATGATTCTATATGTGATACTACTTATAGTATGATAGTTTATTTTGTAAAACCTGGTGATACTCTATGGAAGATTGCAAAAAAATTCAAAAGTACAGTTGAAGATATAATGAAGGTTAATGAAATTGAAAATGAAAATAAGATTTATCCGGGAGAGCAGATATTTATTCCTAAATATGTTTGCACAAGAAAAGAAATTACAGCATAATATAATTAAAAGAGATACTATAAAGGTATCTCTTTTAATTCCTTATATTAAGGGGAGAAAAGATGGATAAAATCTATTCAAGAACTAGAATACGTATTCCAAATATAGTTTATGGTAAATTTAATAATAATAATTTTGAAAACGAAAAAAAGTTAAAATTAATTAAAATAGTTATTATATTTACTATTGCAATATTAGTTGTTAAGTTAATTTTAGATGCTGTAAATCCTGTAATAGAAACATTAAGTAGAGATAAAGCAAAAAGTATTGCAACAATTATTTCTAATGAAAAAGCAACAAAGGTAATGGATAACTTTCAGTATGAAGATTTAATGAATATTGAAAGAGATGAAAATAATAATATAACAATGATAAATGCAAATATTGTTGTAATTAATAAAATTATTTCTGATATTGCAGTAGAAATTCAAAATGAATTAAATGAGCAAGAAAGTGAAGATTTATATATAAGACTCGGAAATTTTTCTGGTAGTAAATTTTTTGCAGGAAGCGGACCTAAAATTCCTATTAAAATATCAACAGTTGGAAATGTTATAACAGATTTTAGAAGTGAATTTTCTAGTGCTGGAATTAATCAAACTTTACATAGAGTTTATTTACAAGTGGATTGTTCAGTTATTATTGTAACACCATTTGAAAGTATACAAGAAACAATTTCAAATCAAGTTATATTACTAGAAAATGTAATTGTTGGTACAGTTCCAAATACTTATTATAATATTGAAGGAATGGGAGAAGACCATTTATTAGATTTAATTGAATAAGAAAATTGTGCGTTAACGAAAGCAAAGCTTTCGACGCACACATGTGCATTTTGCTTCGCAAATATGCACAGCCCAATGTAAATTAACCTTTTTGTATACAGAAAAATCTTCGATTTTTCCTATACAATAAAAAAACAGAAAGTAGATTTCGATTTCTACTTTCTATTTTCTTATAAATTTATACTTATATTTCCTTGTTGTTGATTGTTTAAATTTAATTTATCATAAATTCCAGAAAATTCATTTTCATTTAAATATCTATTTAGGTTTTTTACTGAAATACCAGTATTAATAGATAAGTCTTGAATAGAATTTGCATTATTATTATCATTTATATAATTTCTTAGTTTAGAAATTTCAAAATTATCTCTTGGCATGCAATTTTGACATACATTATCTGTTGTAGTAAAAAAGCATCCACAACGTTCACATCTTTTAAATTCCATAAAATACCTCCAAATATTTATATAATTTGACATTATTTTATCACATAATTCTAAAAAATTAAACAATTTTTGCAAAAAAAATTAAATAAATTAAAATTAATATTTTGTTGTTTGAAATCTGAAATTGCTAATTGAAATTTGGAAAATTTAGAAATGCAACAAAAATTTTTAAAATTAGTATTGACAACTTATTAAAGTTTGTATAAAATAAGAATGTAATAAAATTAAAAATACAAAAGAAGGAGGAATAAAAAATGATAGCAAGTCTTGAAACCGTTGGTACTCTACACACACACACACACACACAATATGTTTA
>CANQOW010000064.1 GCA_947625545.1 uncultured Clostridia bacterium | reverse complement strand
ACTAAAAAAATAATATTTTTAGATGAGCCAATTACAGGATTAGATATAAATATTACAAAAGAGATGTATTCTATTATAAAAAAAATAAATGAACAAGAAATTACAGTTGTAATGGTTTCACATGATATAAATTTCGCAATAAATAATGCAAATAAAGTTTTACATATGCAAAAAGAATGTAAATTTTTTGGAACAGTTAATGACTATGTAAATAGTGAAATTTACAAAAATTTTATAGGAGGTAGTGAAAATGTTTAATGTATTAACTGAAATGCTTTCATATACCTTTATAATAAGAGCAATAATTGTAGGTGGACTAGTAGCATTATGTTCATCTTTATTAGGTGTAAGTTTAGTATTAAAAAGATATTCTATGATAGGTGATGGATTATCTCATGTTGCTTTTGGTGCATTAACAGTAGCTATGGCATTAAATTTAACACCATTATATGTATCAATACCAGTTGTTGTAATATCAGCATTTCTTTTATTAAAATTAAGTGAAAGAAGTAAATTAAAATCAGATTCAGCTATTGCATTAATATCAACAGTTGCATTAGCAATAGGCGTAATTTCAATATCACTTGCAAAGGGTGTAAATACAGATGTATTTAGTTATATGTTTGGAAGCATATTAGCAATGAATTCAACAGATGTAGTTATTAGTATTGCATTATCAATAGTGGTATTAGTTTTAGTAATATTATTTTACAACAAAATATTTGCCGTAACTTTTGATGAAAATTATGCAATGGCAACAGGTACGAATTCAAATTTATATAATATGATAATAGCATTTTTAACTGCAATAACAATTGTTATTGGGATGAGAATTATGGGTACAATGCTTATTTCAAGCCTAATTATTTTCCCAGCACTAACATCTATGAGAGTATGTAAAACGTTTAAAAGTGTTATGATTAGTTCTGCAATAATATCAGTAATTTGTTTATTATTAGGAATAATAATATCATATATATATGCAATTCCAACAGGTGCAAGTATAGTTATGGTTAATGCTATAATGTTTGTAATATTTTTTTTTGTTGGAAAAGTATTAAATAAAGTGTAAATTGGAGAATAATATGGAATGTCCTATAAGAAAGAATGAAGAATATATTGTAGATATAATAGATAATGGATTTGAAGGAGAAGGTATTGCTAAAATAAAAGATTTCACGATATTTATACCAGGAGCCATTATTGGAGAAAAAGTTAAAATACATATTTTAAAAGTAAATTCTTCTTACGCTTTTGCAAAGATTATTGAAATAATAGAAAAATCTAAAAATAGAGTAGATACAAATTGTAATACTTATGAAAAATGTGGTGGTTGCAATTTAAGACATATTTGTTATGAAGAAACTTTGAATATGAAAAGAAACGCTGTTCAAAGTTTAGTAAATAAAACATTATCTAATAAATTAAATGTAAAAAATACAATAGGAATGGAAAATCCATATTATTATAGAAATAAAGCACAATACCCAGTTGGAATTGATAAAAATGGTAAGTCTATTATAGGAGTATTTGCAAATAGAACACATAATATAATTCCAATAGATAATTGTAAAATACAAGATAAAAATTCAGAAGAAATAGCAAAATTTATAATTGATTTTATTAATAAAAATAATATATCAGTATATAATGAAAAAACTTGTAAGGGATTATTTAGACATCTAGTTATTAAAGTGGGAAAAAGAACTAATGAAGTAATGTGTATACTTGTAATAAATGGTGACAACTTTGAAGAAGAGGAAAAATTAGTTGAAGAATTAAAACAAAATTTTAGTAATATCAAAACCATAGTAAAAAATATTAACAAAAAAAATACCAATGTAATATTAGGTGAAAAAAATATTACCTTATATGGAAGCGGTTATATAGAAGACAAATTAGGAGATTATACTTTTAAAATATCACCAATGTCTTTTTATCAAATTAATCCTATTCAAACAGAAAAATTATATAATCTAGCAATAAAAATGGCAAATTTAACGGGAAATGAAACAATATTAGATTTGTATTGCGGAATAGGAACAATAGGAATATTTGCTTCAAAATATGTAAAAAAAGTATATGGAATAGAAATTGTAGAACAAGCAGTTGAAGATGCAAAAGAAAATGCTAGAATAAATAATATTACTAATGCGGATTTTTTTGCTGGTGATGTTGAAGTTGTATTAGAAGATTTATTGAAAAATAGAAATATAAAACCAGATGTAGTTTTTGTTGACCCTCCTAGAAAAGGGTTAGATAATGTAACTATTAATAATATTTTAAAGGTTTTACCAAATAAAATCGTATACATTAGTTGTAATCCTGCAACTTTAATAAGAGATTTAAAGTTATTAGAAGATAAATATGAATTGCAAGAAATTCAACCTGTAGATATGTTTCCATTTACAAGCCATGTGGAGTGTGTAACGGTGCTACAATTAAAATATTAATAAAGAGAGGTAGTAATTATGAAAATAGGAATAGATATAGATGGAGTAATATTAGACTATGAAAGAGTATTGAAAACATATGGAGATTTGTATGATTTTATAGAACTAAAAAAAGATGGAATTATTAATAGAAATGAGCATTATTTAAGAAATAGATATAACTGGACTGAAGAAGAAAGAATGAATTTTGTTAATAAATATTTTATAAAATTATCAAAGAAAACTCCACTAATACCAGGAGCAAAATATGTAATTAATATGTTACAAAAAGAAGGCAATGAACTAATTATAATAACTGCAAGAGGTGGTATGATTGAAGAAATGAAAGATGTTGCAATAGATAAATTTAATGAAGAAGGCTTATCATTTGATAAATATTATTGGAAACAAGATGATAAATTAGAAGTTGCAAAACAAGAAAATATTGATGTTATGATAGATGATTCATACGATGTATGTAAAAAATTATCAGAAAATAAAATTAAGACAATTTATTTTAGAGATAAAGAAATGAAAAAATTAGAACAAAATGAATATGTAAAAGAGGTTAGCAATTGGGGCGAAATTTATAGATATATAAAGAAAATAGAAAATAAATAAAATTATAAAGGAGATAATTATATTGAAAGTAGCAATAGGTCAAGATAGTCATAGAATAGATTACGATAATACTAACAAAAAATTAATATTAGGGCGGAATAGAATTTGAAGAAAACTATTCTTTGAAAGCCAATAGTGATGGAGATGTTGTATTACATGCAATAACAAATGCAATATCAGGAATTACTTGTGTAAACATATTAGGAAAAATTGCAGACGAAATGTGTAATATAAGAGGAATACAAAATAGCGAAGAATATGTAAAAGAAGCATTAAAATATTTAAAAGAAGAAATTATACACATATCAATATCAATAGAATGTAAAACACCAAAAATATCACCTAAAATTGAAGAAATGAGAAAAAACATTGCAAGAATTTTAAATATAAATGAAAATTGTGTAGGAATAACTGCAACAACAGGAGAAGAACTAACTGAATTTGGAAAAGGAAATGGTATAAGCGTATTTGCTTGTATAACAGTAAATTAAATAAAAAGGAGATAAAATAATTATGAAAAAAGTAGCAATTTTTGGTTCAACAGGTTCAATAGGAGAAAGTACATTAAATGTAATAAGGGAAAACAAAGATAAGTTTAAAGTAGTAACATTAGTAGCGGGAAAAAATATAGAAAAATTAATAGAACAAATAAAGGAATTTCAACCTAAAAATGTATATATTATAGATAAAGAAAATGCAGATAGACTAAAAGAAACATTTAAAAATATAAACATATATTATGGAGATGTTGGAATGGAAGAAATATCACAATTAGTAGATTTTGATATTTCAATTTCAGCATTAGTTGGAATAGCAGGTTTAAAACCAACATATAACATGATAAAAAACGGTAAGACAGTTGCATTAGCAAATAAAGAGGTATTGGTTGCAGGTGGAGAATTAATAATGAAAACAGCAAAAGAAAATAATGCAAAACTACTTACTGTTGATAGTGAACATAGTGCAATTATGCAATGTTTAAATGGTGAAGAAAATAACGAGATAGATAAAATATTATTAACTGCATCAGGAGGTCCATTTTTTGATAAAGAAATAATAGACAAAATTACAGTAGAAGAAGCATTAAATCATCCAACATGGAGCATGGGAAAAAAGGTAACAATAGATTCTTCAACAATGATGAATAAAGGATTCGAAGTAATAGAAGCAAAATGGTTATTTAATGTAGAACCTAGTCAAATTGAAGTAGTAGTACATAGAAAAAGTTTAGTACATTCAATGGTACAATTTAAAGATGGTACAATAATGGCAAATATAGGACCAAAATCAATGCAAATACCAATAGCGTATGCTTTAAATTTTCCTAATAGATTACCAAACAATATAGAAAAATTAAATTTATTTGAAATTGTAGACTTAAAATTTGAAAAACCAGATTTAAATAAGTTTAAATGTTTACAATTAGCTTATGAAGCAATAAAAAGAGGACATAGTTTTCAAGTAGTTTTAAATGCCGCAAATGAAGTTTTAGTAGATAGTTTTTTAAATAAAAAAATAAAATATACAGATATTCCATTAGGAATAGAAAAAGTTATGAACTGTTATGAAAAAAGAGAACTAAAAACTGTTGAAGAAATATTAGATTTTGATAAAGAAGTAAGAGAAAAAACAAGAGAAATTATGATGTAATGAGGTAAGAAATGAACGAAATATATAGTAAAGCAAGAGCAAAAATAAATTTGAATTTAATAGTATTAAATAAAAGAGAAGACAACTATCATAATATAAAATCTATATTTCAAAAAATAAATTTATATGATGAATTATATATAACAAAAACTGAAAATAATAATTTTGAGTTAGAAACAAATATAGAAGAAATAAATAATAAAGAAAACATCATATATAAAGCATATAATAAATTAAAAGAAAAGTACAGTTTTATTACAGGTGTAAAAGTAAAACTCAATAAAAAAATACCAATGCAAGCAGGACTTGCAGGTGGAAGTACAGATTGTGCAAGTTTTATATTATCTATGAATAAATTGTTTAATTTAAATTTATCACAAAAAGAGATAGTAGATATAGGAAGAAGTTTGGGAGCAGATGTTGTCCCATGTTTTTATAATAATGCAATAATGGCAGAAGGAATAGGAGATATAATTACAAACATACATACTAATTTTAAATATTATCTTGTAATTATAAAACCAGAAATATCATGTAATACCAAAATAATGTATCAAAAAATAGATGAACAAGAAAAAATAGTACAAAAAGATAATTCAAAAGATATAATATTAGGATTAGAAAAAAACGATATTAATTTAATAGCATATAACTTATATAACACATTTGAAAATGTAATAGAAAAAAAGGATATAATAACAAAAATAAAAAATGCACTTATAAAAAATGGTGCAATTTCAAGTTTAATGACAGGTTCCGGTTCATGTGTATATGGAATATTTAAAAATAAAGAAACTGCAAAATTAGCATACAATGAATTAAAAAATAAATATAAGACATATATATGTACATCATATAATTTTATAAAAAAATAATACATAATGGACATCCATATTAGAATACCTATATAATGGAGGTATATAATATGGATGTTTCATCTTCTAA
>CANQOW010000063.1 GCA_947625545.1 uncultured Clostridia bacterium | reverse complement strand
CTGTGCATATTTGCGAAGCAAAATGCACATGTGTGCGTCGAAAGCTTTGCTTTCGCTAACGCACAATTTTCTTATACAATAAAAAAATTAAAAAATTTTTAAAAAAGTATTGACAAGAAACTTTTGTTCGTATATAATATAACTATACCAAACAAATATTCTCTTAAAATATTAAATGGGGGTTGTAGAGATGAAAGTTAAAATAGTAAATAGAAAAAGATTTGTAAGAAGTATAGGAGTATTGTTATTTATATTAATTTTTAGTGTATTAATAGGAATATGTAACAAAACATTTTCACACAAAGAAACTAAATTTAAAACCAAATATGTATCTAGTGGAGATACATTATGGTCTATTGCAAAACAAGAACAAACTAACAATGAATATTATCAAAATAAAGATATTAGATATATAATAAATAATATTAAAAATACTAATAAATTATCTAGTGATAAATTATATATAAATCAAGAAATAATTATCCCAACAATATAAGAAAAAAGAAGGCTTCTTTAAATATTGGCTAGTGGGTTACTTTCTACTGCATTTCTAACTTGTTCATTATTAACATGAGTATATATTTGAGTTGTTGCTATGCTTTCATGACCTAAAAGTTCTTGTAAAGCACGAATATCTACATTTCCATATTGATACATTAAAGTTGCAGCAGTATGTCTTAATTTATGTACAGAATATTTATTTACATCTAGTCCTGCTTTTTCTAATTCTCTTTTTACAATATATTGAACAGTTCTATTACTAATTCGTTCTCCACGTTCACTTAAAAATAGTGCATCTTTTGCATCATATTTAACACCATCACGTTTTCTAACTTCTAAGTAATTATTTATAGCAGTTATGCATGCTTTATTCAAATAAATAGTACGTTCTTTATTTCCTTTACCAATAACATTTAATTTACAATCACTAAAATTTATATTTTTAATATTAATTCCAACTAATTCAGATAAACGTATACCGCAATTTAAAAATATAGTAATTATAGCATAATCTCTTTCTTTATTTCTCTTTTCTTCATTAACTGCATTTAATAATTTTTTACTATCATCTAAAGTTAAATATTTTGGCAACCTTTTATCTAATTTGGGTGTTTCTAAATCTTGAGCAGGGTTAACTTCTATTAAATTTGACTTTCTTAAGTATTTAAAAAATACTCTAATACTTGAAGTTTTTCTAGATAAAGTTGCAGCTTTACTACTATATGTACTTTTTAAATAATATAAGTATGCATGTATATCTGCTAATCTAATTTTTTTAAGATTTTCTATATCAAAATTTGATATATCTATTTTAGTAATATCTTTTTCAGATGTTAATTTTAAATGTATCATTATAAATTTTAAAAAATTATATAAGTCATAATTGTATTCTTTTATAGTATTAGGAGATTTATTTAATATTGTTGTTGTATAATCTAAAAATTCATTTAAAAATTCAGGATTTTGTTCTCTTTCTATCATAATTTTACTCCATTCATTTAAATTTTTTATGTAGTTATTATATCATAAAATAAATTAAATTGTATATAAAATTTTCTTATTTTTAAAAAACAAAAAAGGTGCTATTTCAGCACCTTTTTTGCTACTTTTCTTGCTTTAACAAAAGATATTTGTTTTTTAATGCTAAGCCTCCTCTTAAAGCACGTTCCTGCTTGTTGGTATCAATAACCAACTGGACTTGTTTAAACAAATCCTTATTGCATAAGGGTAAATTCTTAGTTAAATCCGTATGTACTGTACTTTTGGAATACCCCAACTTTTTTGCAGTTTTACGTATAGTAGAATTATTTTCTACTATAAACCGTGCAGCATTGAGAGTTCGTTGCTCAATTTCCATTACCTTTTGCTTGTTCATAAAAGTATACCTCCTAATGAAAATATTTTAAAGTAATATTATTATACCATAATTTATGTAAATTGTCAAAAAAAACTGGCTCTACAATGTAGTGCCAGTTTTATAATTAAAATAAGTTATCACTTTTCCCATAAAGAAAATCAAGAACCTTTTCTTTTTCCTCTTCATTTTCTATGGGCGCAGGTTGCCAATTATTTGTTGAACCTGTATACACATAGAATGGGATGATGTTTTCTTCACTTTGGATAAGGTTATTAGAACCATCAAAAGTAAAGGTTTGTTGGTAAATTACCGTTCTGTTTTCAGGGGACCGATTACCACCATAGCAGAAATTACCAATAGAATAAATTATTGATACTCCATTGTATTCTTCATATGGTTGTAATACATGAGGATGTCCTCCAATTACAAGATCTGCTCCAGCATCGACAAATTTTCTACAACCTGAAACTTTCCATTCTTCTGGAGTGTGAACTTTTTCAGTCCCTCCATGGAAAAATACAATTTGAATTGTAGTTTTTTTAGAAAGTTCTTTTATCTGTTGAATGATAGAGTCTTCATAATAAGAACTCCAAAATTTACAACAAATAATTCCTATACTAATGCCATCTTTTTCAAGAATGATAGGATTTTCTACATCTCCCCATAAAACATTTACATTTTCAAGTGCAGATTTAGTTTCATCATAACCTCCAGTTCCATAATCGCCAGTGTGATTATTTGCAATAGACACTGCATCTATGCTATTATCAGCAAATACAGCAGCATTTTTTGTAGAACTTCTGAACCAAAAGGCAGGTGAATAATCTTTATAAATGCTTTTAATATTATTGTCTGAAAATACATTTTCACAATTGGCAATGGTAAAATCATCATTACCTATAATGTCCATGCATTTTTCAAAGAAATATGAGGTATCTTTTGTATTAAGATAGTTTATCATATTTCCAGTTTGTTCTTGACCTTTTTGAGAGGCGAGAGTGCAGTCTCCTAAAAAAGATATAGTAATTTGCTTAGTTGTATCAATTTCTTCGATAGGAGCAGTAGTTGTAACTTCGGTTGTTATATTACTTGTTGTATCAACAGATGTTTCAACTTTAGATGTTACGCTGTTTGTTATATCAATAGATGTCTCAATTTCAGATGGTAAATTAGTAATCTCATCTGTTTTTAAAGTAGGTGATACTTCGGTTTGTGAATAAACTGCATTGTTAATAGAAATATTAGTTTCTGCAGTATAACTTTCATCAACACGAGTACAGCCAGCTAAAATAACAGATATTGTCAATGCAAGTGATGTCAAAAGGTTTTTCCGCATCTTTTTCATGGTATCAATCTCCTTTTTAATAAATTACATAATAATGTACCATAACTACATAATACCACTATATGTAAATTTTGTCAAATTATTAATTTGTTTAATAATATAAACTAAAATTCTTGAATTTTTACAAATTATATAATATACTTATGAAAGAAATAAAAAATATTATATAACTTTATAAAAACTATAAAGAAGGGAAGGTAAGAATATGGAAAAAGCAAAAGTATATTATACAAGAGAGATAACTCCTGAAAAATTAATAAAAATATATGAAACTCTTGGCGTTGATTTAAAAGGAAAAATTGGAGTAAAAGTATCAACTGGAGAAGATGGAGCAAAGGGATATTTAAAAGCAGATTTAATTGGTCCATTAGTAAAAAAATTAAATGGAACAATTATTGAATGTAATACTGCTTATGATGGTAAAAGAAATACTGCAGAAGACCATATAAAAGTAGCAGAAAAACATGGTTTTACATCTTATGCTGATGTAGATATTATGGATGCAGATGGAGAAATGAAAATACCAGTAAACAATGGTAAACATTTAAAATATAATTTAGTTGGAACACATTTAGATAGATATGATGCAATGATAAATTTAGCACACGGTAAAGGTCATGCTATGGGTGGATTTGGAGCAAACTTAAAAAATCAATCAATAGGTGTTGCTTCAAGAAATGGTAAAGCATATATTCATACAGCAGGTGCAACAGAAAATCCAGATGAATTATGGGCAAAATTACCTAAACAAGAAGATTTTATTGAAGCAATGGCAGAATCAGCAAAATCAGTTGCAGATTATTTTAAAGCAAACAATAAAAAAATTGTTTATATAACAATAATGAATTTCTTATCAGTTGATTGCGATTGTGATGCACATCAATCAGACCCTGTTATGTCAGATTTAGGAATAGTAGCATCTTTAGATCCAGTAGCAAATGACCAAGCATTTATTGATATGATTTGGGCTTCAAATGATGAAGGAGCACATTTATTAAGAGAAAGAATAGATCGCCAATTTGGAAGACATATATTACCTTATGCAGAAGAAATTGGTCTTGGAACAACAAAATATGAATTGATAAATATTGATTAAGATATCGATATAATAGTAGATATTTAATTGGAGGAAAATAAAATGAAGAATTTTTTAAAAAAATCAGGTTGGGTAGATATATTAGTATCTATAGTGTTTGCTATAATTGGTATATTTATGATAATGAAAACTGATTTAGCAATTAAAATTATATCTTATATTTTAGGTGGAATATTCATTGTAATTGGAATTATCAAGAGCATAGATTATTTTTTATCAAAGGGAAAATATGATTTTTATAATTATGATTTAATTTATGGAATAATTGCTATTATTGTTGGATTAATTACTATATGTTTTAGTGGCTTAATTGAATCTATTTTTAGATTTATAATAGCATTTTGGATAATATATAGTGGTCTTATAAGGTTGTCAATGTCATTTAAATTACATGCAGTAGAAATAGATATGTGGAATGTATCATTAATACTATCAATTATTATGATAATTAGTGGTATATACATATTATTTCAAAATGGAGCATTAATTTTAACTATAGGTATAATAATGGTAGTATATTCAATAATTGATTTAATTGAAAGTGTAATTTTTATAAGAAATGTAGATAAATTGTTATAATTATAAATTATAAGTTATATAACAGATGATTAATTTTATAAATGTAATAAAATTAAAAAATGGAGATGAGAAAAATTAGCAATTGGTGGATTATATGGTGGGTATTGATACTAATTTTTTGTATTACAGTCCCAAGAAGAAATAAATTATATTTAGAAAAAATAAAAAGAAAAAGGAAAGGAAGGAAAAGAAAAATGCCACAAGAATTAATGAAAGAATTTATAGGAAAGGTATGTACAATTATGATGTTTAATGAATCATTTGGAGTACAAGGAAAAATTGTTGCAATAGAAGATAATTGGATAAAAGTTGATGAAAAAAATAGAATTCGTATAATTAACGGAGATATGGTAAGAGATATCTCAATAGCACCAGAAAAATATCAAAAATAATAGAATTTTGAAATAAAAAGAAATTATACATGTTTTAAAAATATGTATAATTTTTTTGATTTTTTATACATATTTATTGAAAATATATAAAATTTATGATATTTATATATAATGGAGGTTTAAAAAATGAAATTAGAAATACTGCCATATAAAAATGTTAGATGAATAAATTTGTTATCAGATAAATAATAAGTTATGTTTTGGTACAATAAGGAATAAGAACTAAATCTTTATAAATAATGTTTTAAAAGAAGAATTAAAAAATGATAAATTGCTTGTCGCAAATATTGTGACAACTGTATTGGAGGAAAATATGATAGAATCAAAAGGTTGGAATTGGGAAATTATTAAGGATGAAAAAGAAAAAAAATGGAAAAATCCAAGTATAGAATCATATTATTTATTAAATAGGTGGAAATCACAAAA
>CANQOW010000062.1 GCA_947625545.1 uncultured Clostridia bacterium | reverse complement strand
AGGGTATTTTTTAGAACCATTTATATGGCATTTAGCTACTTTAAAAATATTTGAAAACATAAATTAACACCTCTAACTTAATCTTATAATAGTATATTCATTTTGCAATATAAAAGTGAAATTTAGTTTTATTTTCTTAGATAATACACTAAATTAATTTTCAAAGAACAATTCAACACGAAAAACAATAAAATCATCATCATTACTTACAGAAATACTACCATTATGTAACTCAATAATCTCCTTAGTAATAGCAAGACCAAGACCTGCACCACCAGTATTAGAAGCCCTAGAAGAATCACCTCTATAAAACTTATCAAATAACTTATCTAACTTATAATCAGGAATTTTATCACCCGTATTTTTAAAAATAATAACAACTTTATTCTCAAACATTTCAGCAGAAATAAAAATAGTAGAATTTTTATAACTATAACTAATAGCATTCTTCAACAAATTACCAAAAGCCCTAGCAAGTTTATCTCCATCACCCATAAATAAAATAGAATTAGGAATATTTAATTCACAAGAAAGATTATTTTCCTGTAACATAGGATAAGCCTCCTCAACAAGTTGATTTAATAAAAAAGCCAAATCAATTTGCTGCTTATTTATAGGCATAGATTTTAAATTATATCTAGTAATATCAAAGAATTGATTAATTAAATCTTCAACCCTCAAAGACTTTTTTAAAACAATATTCAAATACTTATCCTGTAAATCACTAGGCAAATTCTTATCCTCAATAAGTAAAGACAAATAACCAATAATAGAAGTTAAAGGAGTCTTTAAATCATGAGCCATATACATAATTAAATCATCTTTCTTCTTATTAGCCTCGTCCGCTTCAATTTTACTTGTTAATAAATCCACCCTTAAATTATTAATTCTGTTTTCTAAAATAACCAAATTATAAGATAACTTAATTTGATTTTCAGGATTTTTCAAAATTTCGTCCATAGCAGAAATAATTTCAACCAAATTATTATTCAATTTTCTAATTATGAAAAAAGAAACAACCCCAATAATAATTAAAAATGCAACAATAAGCAAAAACTCTTTGTTTGAAATACACCAAAGATAAAAACCACGATCAAAATTAGAAATATAATCTGCTAATATATCATTAAAAAAAACATCACAAAAAAATACTAAAATAAAAAAGCAAATTACACTATAAGCCACAATTTTAAAAGCAGATTTCAAAGCCAAACTATTTTTTAATTTTACAAACTCATTACTTTTCAATTTTATAACCAACTCCCCAAACAGTTTTAATAAATTTAGGATTTCTAGTATCATCCTTTAACTTTTCTCTTATTCTACGAATATGAACCATAACGGTATTATTATTATCTAAATATTTTTCCTTCCAAACATTCATAAATAATTCTTCTGAACTAACGACTTTTCCTCTATTAATAGCCAAATATAATAAAATATCAAACTCTAATGGAGTAAAATCAATTTCATTATCATACAATAAACACTTATGAGTCTTACTATTAATCTCTAAACCATTAATAAAAAAAGTATC
This sequence comes from uncultured Clostridia bacterium, assembly GCA_947625545.1. GTDB lineage: Bacteria > Bacillota > Clostridia > TANB77 > CAG-508 > CANRES01. The sequence continues at coordinate 4,365 of CANQOW010000062.1, read as the reverse complement.
TTCCTTAGAATTATCATTATATTTAGTATATCTACGTAAACTTGCTTTAACCCTTGCTATTAATTCTAAAGGATTAAAAGGTTTACTAATATAATCATCAGCACCAATTGATAATCCAGTAATTTTATCTTTATCTTCAATTTTAGCAGTAAGCATAATTATAGGAAAAACTAAATTTTTCTCTCTAATATATTTACAAACCTCAAAACCATCCTTACCAGAAATCATAACATCTAAAATAGCCAAATCTAATTTTACATTATCAATACAATTAATAGCATCATTAGAATTATAAAATTTATAAACTGTAAAATTTTCATTCATTAAATACAATTCAACTAAATCTGCAATTTCTTTTTCATCATCTAAAACTAAAATGTTCATTCAAAACCTTCCTTTCCTTGATTATAACATATAAAAAAAACAAAGTCTTAAAAAATAAAAAAATGTAAGAAAAAATTAAGAATTAATTAAGGAAATCTTAAAAAACAAAAAATAATTTTTTATTATAATAAAAACAAGGAGGAGAAAAATGAAAAAATTTATTATAATAATATTTTGTACAATACTTATAATTATATTTATAAACAATTTTTATCAAAAAATTAACACAGATTTTAATTTAAATACAAGTAACTATAAAACAATAAAAAAAGATATAAATGAAAAATATTTAGGAAAAGGTCAAGAAAAAATAGATAATGCAGACGGATATTTTACTACATTTACAACAATAGAAGAAAACAAAAAAATATATAAAGAATATAAACAAAATGGAAATGCATCTTGGAAAAATAACGAATATTGGGGAGGGAAAATGGAAGATACAGGATGTGGAATTACAGTTATGGCAATTATACTAAGTGGATATGAAAAAAATTATACACCAGAAGATTTAAGAAAAAAATATTACCCAGTAATAAACTATGAAAATCTTTCTAATGAACTATCAAATACATATAATATTAAAAACTCTGATTTTTATTATGATAGTGTGCACTTATCAAAACAATATATAATAAATCACTTAAATACCAATAGACCAATAATTATTTGTGTATGGAATAAACCAACAGAAAATCGTTGGACAACAGATTCACATTATATGGCATTACTTGCTACTGATAATAAAGATATGGTATATGTATCTAATCCTAATCGGAGGAGAAAATGATAGTAAAAGCTCTGGTTGGTATGATATAGAAGAAATAACACCATATATAGCAAAAGCCATGTATATATTAAGTTATAAATAAATTAAGAAAAAGACTTGCATATTGTGCAGGTCTTTTTTTTTAGAAAAAATCAACAAAAACAAATGTTAACCTTGACAAACAAAAGCAAAAGTAATATAATGTTAACTATAACTAACAAAAGGAGAAAATAAATGATAACAAAATCGCAAGAAGAATATTTAAAAACAATGTACATACTAAAAATACAAAACAAAACAATAAGAGTTACAGACATAGCACAAAAAATGAAATGTACAAAACCAAGTGTAAATAAAGCAATACACATATTAAAAAATAACAACTTAATAAACTACGAAACCTACGGAACAATAGAATTAACAGAAGAAGGAGAAAAACTAGCAAAAAAAATAATAGAAGCATATGACATAATCTACATATTTTTAAAAGAAGTATTAAATGTAGAAGAAGAAAAAGCAAAAAGTGAAGCAGAAAAAATAAAAACAGCAATAAATGACGAAACACTAAATAAACTTGCAAGATATGTACATGAAGTTTTAGGTTTAAGTAGCCTAAATTGTGACTATGATATAAATAACGAAAGATGCAGAAAATGTGAAAGAATAACATCAAGAACAAAAATAATTAATAAAGAAAGGAAATAAAAATGAGTGAAAAACTATTAGAAATAAAAAACTTATATGTAACAACAGAAAAAAAAGAAATATTAAAAGGAATAAATTTAAAAATAAACAAAGGGGAAATACACGTAATAATGGGACCAAATGGCTCAGGAAAAACAACAACAGCAAATGCAATATTAAATAATCCAATATATAAAAAAGAAAAAGGAAGTATAGAATTTAATAGTGAAGACATAACAAACCTAAAAACAGACGAAATAGCAAGAAAAGGAATATTTATGTCATTTCAACAGCCAGAAGAAATTCCAGGAATTACAATAACAAACTTCTTAAAATATGCCAAAAACAAAACAACAAGAAAACCAGTAAAAGTATTTGAATTTAGAGATGAACTAAAAAAATATATGGAAGAATTAAAAATGGATTCAAAAAACATGGAAAGAAGCCTAAATGTTGGATTTTCAGGAGGAGAAAAAAAGAAAAATGAAATACTACAAATGTTAGTATTAAATCCAAAATTAGCAATATTAGACGAAACAGACTCAGGACTAGATGTAGACGCAATAAAAACAGTATCAAAAGGAATAGAAATGTTTAAAAACGACGAAAATGCAGTAATAATAATTACACACAATACAAAAATATTACACAGTTTAAAAGTAGATTTTGTTCACATATTAGTAAATGGAAAAATAGTAAAAACAGGAACACAAGAACTTGCAAAAGAAATAGAAGAAAATGGTTATTCAAAATATATAGAAAAAGAGTGCTAAAAAATAATTACATTTGAAAGGAAGATACCATACATGAAAAAGACTAAAATAGAAGAAATAAATAGAAATATATATAATATAAAAAACAAAGACGAATACGACTATAAAATAAAAAAAGGTCTTACACCAGAAATAATAGAAGAAATATCAAATCAAAAACATGATCCAGAATGGATGAGAGAATTTAGACAAAAAGCATTACAAGTATATAATAAACTAGAATTACCAACATGGGGACCAGATTTATCAGAATTAGATATGAATGAAATTGCAACATATGTAAGACCAAAATCAAAATTAAATAATTCGTGGGAAGATGTACCAGAAGATATAAAAAATACATTTGATAAATTAGGCATACCAGAAGCGGAAAAAACATCATTATCAGGAGTAGGAGCACAATACGATTCAGAAGTAGTATATCATAGTATGAGAGAAGAACTAATAAAACAAGGTGTAATATATACAGATATGGAAACAGCAATCAAAGAATATGAAGACATAGTAAAAAAACACTTTATGAAATGTGTGCCAGTAAATGACCATAAATTTGTTGCATTACATGGAGCAGTATGGTCAGGAGGCTCATTTGTATATGTACCAAAAGGAGTAAAAGTAGATATACCACTACAATCATATTTTAGATTAAATTCACCAGAATCAGGACAATTTGAGCATACATTAATAATAGTAGAAGAAGGAGCAAGTTTACACTTTATTGAAGGTTGTAGTGCACCAAAATATAATAAAATAAACTTACATGCAGGATGTGTAGAATTATATGTAAAAGATAATGCATATTTAAGATATTCAACAATAGAAAACTGGTCAAAAAATATGCTTAACTTAAATACAAAAAAAGCAATAGTAGGTAAAAATGCTAAAATGGAATGGGTATCAGGTTCATTTGGCTCTAAAATTTCAATGTTATACCCAATGAGTATATTAAATGGAGAGGGTGCAAAAACAGAGTTTACAGGAATTTCTTTTGCAGGAAAAGGACAAAATTTGGATAATGGATTTAAAGTAGTTCATAACGCTAAAGATACATCAAGCCTAGTAAATGCAAAATCAATATCAAAAAATGGAGGTAAATGTACTTATAGATCTCAAGTTAAAATTATGGAAAATGCAAAAAATTCAAAATCTTCTGTATCGTGTGAATCATTAATGTTAGATGATATTTCTATATCTGACACAATACCTACAAATGAAATAAGAACAGATGATGTAGAATTTTCACATGAAGCAAAAATAGGAAAAATAAGTGATAAAACAATTTTCTATTTAATGAGTAGAGGTTTATCTGAAGAAGATGCAAAAGCAATGATAGTAAGAGGTTTTGCACACCCTATTGCAAAAGAACTACCTGTTGAATATGCAGTAGAGATGAATAATTTAATAAACCTAGAGCTAGAAGGTGCAATTGGGTAAAAAATAAAAATTTGAAAATCAAATTCATATATAAAATATAATTTGCAAATAAACTCAAAATGTCATTTTAATTGAATGTTGAGTATATAAAGAAAGGAAATCAAAATGATATTAAATGAAACGCCTGTAAGAACAGCAAAAAATTTTGCTATAAACAATATCAATATAGAAGATATTAAAGTTTTAGAAAAAGTACCAGAATTTAATAATATAACAATAACTGCAGATACTGCGAAAGTTGATGTTGAGCAAAATGCAAGCAAAATAGAATTAACTTATGGATTAAATGAAGTTCTTACAAATCAAATAAATTTGAAATCA
>CANQOW010000061.1 GCA_947625545.1 uncultured Clostridia bacterium | reverse complement strand
TTCAAATATATTGTTAGGAATATTTATTACCTTTTTAATAACACTTTTCTTTTCTTTAAATATTAATTCATATATTAGCTTTATGAATTTAGATCCTACAAATTATAGTAAATATTGTATATATTCTCTTGGGGTTATGTTTTTCCAAACTGTAATTAAATTGTTATGTGAAAAATTATATTTTAGAAATGAAAATAAAAAAGCAAATAAAATAACAATTTTGTTTAATATAGAAAATATAATATTTATAATATTTTTTTCATTAATTTTAAATAGTAGTGATTTATCAATAACATTAACTTTAATACTTGATTTTTTTGTAACTCTCTATTTGGTAATAACTAATATAAGTAAATTATCATTTAATTTTAAAATTTGGAAAAATATTAAGTATATTTCAAATGATATATTTGATTCAATAGGAATGTTTATTATTTATTTTATAGGTCAAAGAACAACTTTTGAATTTGGACCTATGTATTTGATTGCTATGAACTTTGAAACACTTATTACAGATACTCAATGGGATATTAGCAATTCTATTATCACATCTGCAACTATAGATGCAAGTCGTGATAAATTAAATTATAAAGAGAGTTTAAAAAATGCTAGAAAGCTAGTAACATTACTGATTTCAACAACCTTAATTATGGGAATAGGCTTATATTCATTTTATAAACCAAATTTATGGATTTTATTATTTTTTGTCGGTGTCCAAATTATTGATATATCTTTGTCTCCAAGAATTTGGATTAAACAACAATATATACAAATAAATTATTCAGCTAAAAAGAATACATTTCATAAAAATATATATGAAATTATAAGGATTATATTTTCTTTTATACCTACACCTTTTTGTACATATATAGGGCAATTTTTGGCACTTATATATGAATTTATAGTTTATAATATTTATTATAAAAGTAAATTTTATATTAAAAATGGTTATTTGAAATTAAAGAAGAATAAGGAGTACGTATAATAGTGAGAATTGGTATAAATATTGATAACACACTTACCGACATACAAAAAGACTTAAATGATGCTGCGTACAAGTATGCGACTAGTTTAAATAAGCAAATAGATTTAAAAGATTTAAATCTAATAGATAAAAATAAGATGGTAAAATATATCAAAAGGCTTTTGGTTTTACATATGAAGCACTTAAATATTTCCTAAAAAACATTCAAGAAAATATCACTAGCAATGCCATTTTAAGAGAAGGTGTTTTAGAATTTATTAATAAACTTCATATAGAAGGATATAAAATTTACATAATTACAGCTAGAAATTCAGAGTTTCACGATGATCCATATAAACAAAGTGAAGACTTTATTCAAAATATTAAAAATACGTTAAAAGAAAAGAATGTTATTGATAAGGAAAAAAAATTGGCGACCACATATTACCATTGATTTATATAACTGTGATAATAAAGATTTATTTGATATTAGTTTAAGTAAATTTAGATTAGAAAAAAGAAAAAATAGAATTTATAGGCCGCATATTACTTTGTGTACTAATGATGATTTAAACAGTGCAATAAAAATATCTGAAGATATGTTTAAACATTTTGTAGGAAAGGTAGCATATTTATGGATATACAATCCTCAGGTTAATTTAATAAAAGAATATTCATTAGATGAATCTTAATAGGTGTATTGAAAAAATTATAATTTTACATTATAGTTAATTTAGAATAAAATTGTGAGCGAATGATAACAATGTTCTCAATTTGTTCCCATTTTATGAAATATTTATAGTAAACATAATACTATAAATACTATATATACTCAAAAGTGGGGAGCTTGTGGAAGCCGGTAAGAAATATAAAAATTGTTGTGGAAAAAATCAGTAAATTAATGAGCTATGGAAACATAGCTCTTAATTATTGTAATATAGTACAATCTAATTATAATATACTAAAATAAAAATAATTGAAAGGCAGGAAAAAATGAAACAGAAGCAATATGAAAGACAAAAAGCCATAGAATATGCAAAACAGTGGGCATTTTTAAGAAATCCAAAATATTATAATTTTGATAGTGTTGGAGGAGACTGTACGAGTTTTATATCTCAATGTATTTATGCAGGAAGTAATACAATGAATTTTACAAAAAACAACAGGTTGGTACTATATTAATGGAAATAATAAATCTGCTTCATGGAGTGGTGTAGAATTTTTACATAAATTTTTAATAGAAAATCAATCAGTAGGACCTTATGGAATAGAAACAAATCAAACTAATATAGAAATTGGAGATATTGCACAATTATCATTTGATGGAAAAAAATATGGACATTCATTAATAATTGTTAATATTGAAGATAATACTAGTTTATATGGAATAAAAATTGCTTCACATACATTAGATTCATATAACAAACCAATTGCAGAATATAACTTCGAAAAAATTAGATTTATTCATATACAGGGAGTTAGAGTATAAATATGAAAAGAAATAGTTTAATTATAACCATATTAATATTAGCAATAGTATTAATTATAACAATACTAAAACTAAAAAGAAATAACATAGAAGATAATACACAAATTTTAGAAAATGTTGAAAAAGAAGATAATAATATAACACAAATAAATGATGAATATATAGAAACAATTCCAGCAAATGCAGAGAAATTTATAAATTTATTAGATCAAAATAATATAATTTTAGATAAAGAAGAAATAAAAAAATATAATGAAGAAATAAAGAAAAAAGCAGATAATATGTATGATTTAACAAAAATAACTTCGTTATCAAAGGAAGAAATACAAAATTATATAAATAGTTATACATTGCCTAAATTACCACAATATAATGGAGAAGTAACCTTAACTACAGAAAATACTAGAGAGATACTAAATAATCGTAATTTAGAAAACATAAAAAATTTAGAACAAATACAAAAAGGAATAATAGTAAAAAGAGCAAATTTAAGGTCATTTCCAACAGATATAGGTTTTTATAATCAAAAAAATATACAAGATTTTGATAATATTCAAGAAACTGAATTATGTGTAAATACACCTGTATTAATAAGTCATACAAGTTCAGATAATGAATGGAATTTTGTAATAAGTCCAATATATGCTGGTTGGGTGAGAGAAGAAAACATTGCACTAGCAACAAATGAAGATTATGAAACTTTTATCAACAATAATAAATTTGGTATTGTAACAGAACCAAATTTAGAAATTGAAGGAACTATATTAGATATGGGAGTAAAATTACCATATATAAATGTTACAGAAGAGGGTTATCAATTTTTATTACCACAAAAAAATGAAAATGGATATGTAGAAGCAAAGACAATAACATTAGATAGAAGTAAAGCACATATAGATTATTTAGATTACACAAATAAAAATTTATATATTCAAGCAATAAAATATGAAGATGTAAATTATAGTTGGGGTGGAAAAAATAAAGGAGTAGATTGTTCAAGTTATATTTTAAATATATATAAATGTTTTGGCTTTGAATTTCCAAGAAATACATCAAGTCAAAATAAAAGTGTGGGTAAAATAATCAATTTAGAAAATAAAAATATAAATGAAAAATTTGAAATAATAAGCAACAATTTTCCTTCTTTATTGTATCAAAATGGGCATGTAATGTTATATTTAGGAAAAATAGATAATGAATATTATATAATTCATGCATCAGGAGAAAAAATGAAGGTTGTAATTGAAAAATTAACATCAAGTTCTAGCCATATAAAATTAATAAATAAAGTTGTAATAATAAATAACTAAAAAATAAAAAAAATCCTTGCAATATATTTATTAATATAATAAAATATGAATATAAAAAAATAGAAAAGAGGTATAAAAATATGTCAAATATAAAATTAGATATTACAAATACAAAAATTGAAATGAAAGAAATAATGAAATACAGTGAAAAAGTTGAAAATATTCATAAAGAATTACATGAAAAAAGTGAAGATGAAAAAGAATTTTTAGGGTGGCTTACATTACCAACAAACTATGATAAAGAAGAATTTGAAAGAATAAAAAAAGCAGCAGAAAAAATACAAAAAGATTCAAAAATATTTTTATGTATAGGAATAGGAGGTTCATATTTAGGAGCAAGAGCAGTAATAGAATCACTTACACATACCTTCTATAATTTAAAACAAATGGATACACCACAAATACTATATGCAGGAAATAATTTAAGTCCAAATTATTTAGTAGATTTAATAGATTTAATAGGAGATAGAGATTTATCAATAAATGTAATATCAAAATCAGGAACAACTACTGAACCAGCGATTGCATTTAGAATATTTAGAGAATTTTTAGAAAATAAATATGGAGTAGAAGAAGCAAGAAAAAGAATATATGTTACAACAGATAAAGAAAAAGGAGCATTAAAAAAATTAGCAGAAGAAGAAGGCTATGAATCATTTGTTATACCAGATAATGTAGGAGGAAGATATTCTGTATTAACAGCAGTTGGATTATTACCAATAGCAGTAGCAGGAATAAATATAGATGAATTAATGAGTGGTGCAAAATGTGCACAAGATAAATATTTAGATAGCAATGTAAAATATAACGAATGTTATCAATATGCAGTAATAAGAAATATTTTATATGGAAAAAATAAAAATATAGAAATATTAGCAAACTATGAGCCAAAACTACACTATTTCACAGAATGGTGGAAACAATTATATGGTGAAAGTGAAGGAAAAGAACAAAAAGGAATATTCCCAGCAGGTGTAGATTTTACAACAGACTTACATTCTATGGGACAATATATACAAGAAGGTAGAAGAAATTTATTTGAAACAGTATTAAATGTTGTTAATACAAAAATGGATATAAAAATTAAAAATGATGCAGATAATTTAGATGGATTAAATTACTTAGCAGATAAAACATTAGATTTTGTTAATAAAAAAGCAATGGAAGGAACAATACAAGCGCATGTTACAGGTGATGTTCCAAATATAGTAATAAATATAGCAAAATTAGATGAAAACACAATTGGTCAATTAATATATTTCTTTGAACTTGCATGTGCAGTTTCTGGAAAAATATTAGAGGTTAATCCATTTAATCAACCAGGAGTAGAGGAGTATAAGAAAAATATGTTTAAATTATTAGGAAAACCGGGATATGAAAAATAAAAGCGACTGCACATGGGGACGTTAAAAATGTGCAGATAAATAATTAAAAATGAATATACCTATAAAAGTTATAATGGAAGCTACAAAAAACTATACTTTTTTCAATAAAAAGAAAAAAGTATAGTTTTTTATATATAAATTTTTGCATAAACCTTGACATTTAAGGAAAAAATAGGTAAAATTAATGTCTAGATAATAGTAATAAACTAGGAAGGAAAGTGAAAACTAAAAATGAACGAATATAGAACACATAACTGTGGAGAAATAAGAAAAGAAAATGTAGGAGAAACAGTAAAAATAGCAGGATGGATACAAACAATAAGAGACTTAGGAGGTCTAGTATTTATAGATGTAAGAGACCAATATGGAATAACACAAGTAGTAGTTTCAAATAATGAAGAATTAGTAGATTTTGCATCAAGAATACCAACAGAATCTACAATATCAGTTACAGGAAAAATAAGATTAAGAGATGAAGAAACAATAAATAAAAACTTAGCAACAGGAGAAGTAGAAGTATTTGCAGAAAAAATAGAAATACTAGGAAAAAGAACAAAAAACTTACCATTTGAAATAAACTCAGACAAAGAAGTAAGAGAAGATTTAAGATTACAATATAGATTCTTAGATTTAAGAAATGAAAAATTAAAAAACAACATACTATTAAGAGCAAAAATAATACAATATTTAAGAAATCAAATGATAGCAAAAAACTTTACAGAAGTACAAACACCAATACTAACAAGCTCATCACCAGAAGGAGCAAGAGATTATTTAGTACCAAGTAGAGTACATCCAGGAAAATTTTATGCTTTGCCACAAG
>CANQOW010000060.1 GCA_947625545.1 uncultured Clostridia bacterium | reverse complement strand
AATTTAGTTTATTAGATGGAGCAAATAGAATAAAAGACTTACCAGTAAGAGCAAAAGAACTTGGAATGGATGCAATAGCCATAACAGACCATGGCGTAATGTATGGAGCAATAGATTTTTATAAAGCATGTAAAAAAGAAGGAATAAAACCAATAATAGGCTGTGAAGTATATGTTGCACCAAGAAGCAGATTTAATAAAGAACCAAATATAGATAATAAATATAATCACCTAATATTACTTGCAAAAAATAATGAAGGATATAAAAACTTAATAAAATTGGTATCAATAGGCTTTATAGATGGATACTATTATAAACCACGTATAGATTTAGAAGTTTTAGAACAATATCACGAAGGACTAATATGTTTAAGTGCATGTTTAGCAGGAAGTGTAAACCAAGCAATATTAAATGGAGATATGGAAAAAGCAGAACAAACTGCAATGTGGTATAAAAACTTATTTGGAGAAGATTACTATTTAGAATTACAAAACAATGGAATAAAAGAACAAGTACTAGTAAATCAAAAATTAGTACAAATAGGCAGAAAACTAAACATTCCATTAGTAGCAACAAATGATGCACATTACTTAAAAAAAGAAGATGCATATAATCACGAAGTATTACTATGTATACAAACAGGAAAAACAATGAATGATGTTGACAGAATGAGATTTGATACAGATGAATTATATATAAAAAGTCCAGAAGAAATGATAGAATATTTTTCAAACATTCCAGAAGTAATAGAAAATACAGTAAAAATAGCAGATAAATGCAATGTAGAATTTGAATTTGGACATACAATATTACCAAATTATGATGTACCAAAAGAATATAAAACACACGAAGAATATTTTAAAAAATTATGTGATGATGGAATAAAAAAAAGATATGGAGAAAACCCACCAGAAGAAATTTTAAAAAGAGCAGAATATGAATTATCTGTTATATCAAAAATGGGATATGTAGACTATTATCTTATAGTATGGGACTTTATAAATTATGCAAAATCAGTTGGAATACCAGTAGGACCTGGACGTGGTTCAGGAGCGGGTTCAATTATAGCCTATGCAATAGGAATAACAGATATAGACCCTATAAAATATAATTTACTATTTGAAAGATTTTTAAATCCAGAAAGAATAAGTATGCCAGACTTTGACGTAGATTTCTGCTATGAAAGAAGACAAGAAGTAATAGACTATGTAGCAAAAAAATATGGAAGAGACCATGTATCACAAATAATAACATTTGGAACAATGTCAGCAAGAATGGTAATTAGAGATGTAGCAAGAGCATTAGATATGCCACTTGCATTAGCAGATAAATTAGCAAAAATGGTACCAATGGAAATACACATAACAATTCAAAAAGCATTAGAACAAAATAGAGAATTTAAAGAACTATATGAAACAAACGAAGAAATTAAAAAAATGTTAGATATAGCAATGAGTTTAGAAGGAATGCCACGTCAGGCATCAACACATGCATGTGGAGTAGTTATTACAAAAGAGCCAGTAGGAAACTATGTTCCATTATATGTAAATGAAGGTGTAATATCAACACAATATATAATGACAACATTAGAAGAACTAGGACTTTTAAAAATGGACTTTTTAGGTTTAAGAACCTTAACAGTTATAGAAGATGCAAAAAAACTTGTAAAACAAAATAGAGGAATAGATGTAGAATTTGATAAAGAAATGAATGACCCTAATGTATATAAATTATGGGCAACAGGAAAATCAATAGGAATATTCCAATTTGAAAGTACAGGTATGACAAACTTCATGAAAGAACTAAAACCAGACTGCTTAGAAGATATAATAGCAGGTGTTTCATTATATAGACCAGGACCAATGGATCAGATACCAAGATATATAAAAAATAAACTAAATCCAGAAAATGCAGAATATACACATCCAAGTTTAGAGCCAATTTTAAATGTAACTTATGGCTGTATGGTATATCAAGAACAAGTAATGCAAATAGTAAGAGATTTAGCAGGATATTCATTAGGAAGAGCAGACTTAGTTAGACGTGCAATGGGTAAGAAAAAATTAGATGTAATGGCAAAAGAAAGAGAATATTTTATATATGGACAAACAGACGAAAATGGAAATATAATAGTTCCAGGTTGCATTAGAAATGGAATAGATGAACAATCTGCTAATAAAATATTTGATGAAATGGCAGAATTTGCAAAATATGCATTTAATAAATCACACGCAGCAGCGTATGCAGTAGTATCATATAGAACAGCATATTTAAAAGCATATTATCCAGAAGAATTTATGGCAGCAACTTTAAACAGTTTTTTAGGAAATTTAGATAAAGTTTCACTATACATTAATGAGTGTAAAAACTTAAAAATAGATATATTAAAACCAGATATAAATAAAAGTAATACAAAATTTACTGTTGATAATGGTAAAATTAGATTTGGATTAGGAAGTATAAAAAATGTTGGAATATCTGCAGTAGAAAGCGTTGTTAAAGAAAGAGAAAAAAATGGAGAATTTAAAAGTTTTACAGACTTTTGTGAAAGAGTATCAGGAGAAGCAGTTAATAAAAAAAGTATAGAAAGTTTAATAAAAGCAGGAGCATTTGACGAATTTGAACAAACTAGAAGTACATTATTAGCATCTTTTGAAAGTATAACATCAGCAATACAAGATGAATCTAAAAAAACATTCTCAGGACAAGTAACCATGTTCGACTTTGGAACAGAAGAAAATAATATAAATGAATTAAAATATAATTATGAAGAACATGAAGAATTTACAGATAAAGAATTATTATCTATGGAAAAAGAAATGTTAGGAATATATATATCTGGACATCCATTACAAAATTTAAAAGAGCAGATTGAAGAAAGAACAGATATAAATACATTAGATATTGCACAATTAAATGAAGAAATACAAATTTCTGGTCAAACTTCAAAATTTAAAGACGGTCAAATTGTAAAATATGCAGGAGTAATAAATAATATAAAAAAGAGATACACAAAATCTAATAAATTAATGATTACAGCAACAGTTGAAGACTTATATGGTGCAGTTGATATTATCATATTTGAAAATAATTATATAGATATAGCAAATTGTGTTATAGAAGATAATATAGTATTTATAGAAGGGAAATTAAGTATAAGAGAAGATGAAGATATAAAAATTGTTGTTAGAAGTATTAAAAATTTTTCTGATGCAAAAAATATAGAAAAACCTAAATTTAAAATTTTAAATATAAATATAACAGATATGAATGAAGAAACTAAAAGCAAATTAAGAGGTGCGATTAAATTTTTTAATGGAGATAAAAATAATATGCCTATTCAAGTTCAAGATGGAGAAGCAATAAAAAAATGTGGTACAATTTATTTAACACAAGAAATATATAATCAATTTGAAGAAATTGTAGGAAAAAATAATATTCAAATTATTAATTCATAAAATAAACTAAAAATTTGTGAAATTTTTGTGAAAAAATCATTCATTTCTTGAAATACTTTTATATTTATGTTAAGATATTAATATTATAATAAAGTTTAAAAATAATGCTTATATGGCAGAAGGGTGTTATAAATGAATTATAAACTATTATTATTAGTTAATAAAAAATCTGGAAAAGAAACAATAGAAAAATACGTTCCATCTATAATTGAAGAATTTAAAAAGAACAATTTTGATGTAGATGTATATTATACAAAAATAACTAATAATGCAAAAAAAATAATTAAAAATTACGATAAAGACTTTGATTTAGTAGTATGTTGTGGAGGAGATGGAACATTAAATCAAACAATTAGCGGACTAACAGAAACAAATAAAAAGGCATCTGTTGGATTTATACCATTAGGAACTGCAAATGACTTTGCTAAAAATTTTGATTTATCAGAAGATGTATTATACTTACCACATAATATAAAATCATATAAATCTTTAAAATGTGATACAGGAAAATTTAATGATAAATATTTTAATTATATTGCAGCATTTGGAATGTGTACAGAAGTATCATATACTACTAAAAAATCATTAAAAAAGAGATTTGGAAAAAAAGCATATTATTTTAAAGCAATAAAAGATTTCTTCCATATAAAAACTCATAAAGTAAAATTAAAATATAACAATAATGTTATAGAAGATGAATTTGTTTATGGAGGAATAAGTAATTCATGTTCTATAGCAGGAATACAATGGTTAAAAAAAGAAGATATAGATTTAGCAGATGGAAAATTTGAAGCCATATTCATAAGAAAACCAAAAAATATATTTCAAACTTTTAGAATATTTAATTCAATATTACAAAAAAATTATACAGATAAAAAAGAAATATTATATTTTAAAACAGACAATTTGGAATTAGAAATAGAAGATACTGTTGATTGGACATTAGATGGAGAATATGGTGGAAGTTGTAATAAAGCAATTATAAATGCAATAAAACATAATATGAATTTTTTAGTACCAGAAAATAATTAAAGAAGAACTAAAATTAAATTATTTTATGAATTTAATTTTAGTTTTTTCTTTGTTTTCTTAATTCTATATATAATAAACCTAAACTTAAAGAAAAATTAAAAATTTCACTAATATAAATAGAAGCAATATAACCATTAATACCTAAAACAGGAACAAGAAAATAAATAATAGTAATAGTAAATAACAAATCTATTATATTAATAACCATAACACGAACTTGAACATTAATTCCTTTTAAAATACTATCAACAACATTATCAATATAAATAAAAATTATAACAGGAGAAAGAATTTTTAAATAATAAGCACACTCTGCATTTTTAAATATAATAAAGGAAAGTTTATTAGCAAAAGCATAAATTAAAACACTACAAGAAATTGAAAATAGTGTAGTAAGAATTAATACAAATTTACTAACTCCATTAATTCTTTTATAATCTTTTTTAGCATAATATCTTGAAAATTCAGGTATAAGTAGACTACTAAAAGAACTAATAAATAAAATAGGAAACATTATAATTTGCATAGACATACCTGAAATAACACCATAAGTAGATAAAGCAATACTACAAGCAATACCACTTTTTTCTAAACTCGAAGGAATAATTAATTGCTTTACAGTAGATAAACCAGAACGAATGTAAGATGTTAAAGCAACAGGAATAGATATACCTAATAATTTTTTTGTATAATTTTCTTTAGAAGAACATTTTGATTTAACTTTATAAATATTTTTATCAAAATAGTACAAAATAAATAAATATAAAAAAGAACCCAGTTCAGAAATTAAATCTCCTAAAATTAATGAAAAACAGGCATTTTCGATTGTTAAAGGTAAAAACAAAGAAAATAAATATGCAATAGAAACAATTTTTATAAACTGTTCAATAAATTGTGATGTTGCATTTTTATAAACTTTTCTAATAGCAGTAAAAAAACCATTAATTGCAGAAGACATAGAAATAAAAGGTAAAGCAATACATATCATATAAATAATAGAAATATTTACTTTACCATGAAAACAAGTTTCAAGTATAAAATTTGAATTAAGTAAAATAATAATACTAGCAAAAATTCCACAAAATAAACTTAATAGAATTGCTTTAACAGCAACCTTTTTTACACAACCAGCATTATTTAAAGCAAGTTCTTCAGCAATAATACGAGTGGTAGCTAAATTAATACCAGCAGAAGCAAGAGTAATTCCAAAAGCATAAACAGAAGAAATTAATTGAAAAATTCCAAAAGCCTCTGTACTTATATTATTTGATATATATGAATTAAAATACAAACCAACAACTCTTAATATAAGTGATGTAATAATTAAAATTGATGAATTAAATAAAAAGGTTTTAAACTTCTTCAAACAAGACCACCTAGTTAAATATATGTTAAGAATTAGAAAATTTTACAAAAAAATCCTAATTTGTATTGACAAAACAAAAAATAAATATTATACTAGTATAGTAATATCTATACGGCGAAGTAGCTCAGTTGGCTAGAGCACGCGGTTCATACCCGCGGTGTCGAGAGT
>CANQOW010000059.1 GCA_947625545.1 uncultured Clostridia bacterium | reverse complement strand
GAAGTAGCTCAGTTGGCTAGAGCACGCGGTTCATACCCGCGGTGTCGAGAGTTCGAATCTCCCCTTCGCTACCAAAATGAGCAAATAAGTTATAGAAATAAAACTTCTATAACTTAAAAAATATTTGCCATAAATGAAAGGAGAATATAAAATGGATAATGAAAATGAGGAATTAGATAATATAATAGTATTAAATGACGAAGATGGAAAAGAAGTAGAATTTGAATTTTTAGATTTAGTAGAATTAGACGGAGAAGAATATGTTGTATTATTACCAGTAGAAGATGAAGAAAACGAAGAAGAAGAGGGAGAAGTAGTAATATTAAAAGTAGAAGATTCAGAAAATGAAGAAGAAGAATCTTATGTAAGTGTAGATGATGAAGAAATACTTAACCAAGTATTTGAAATATTTAAAGAAAAATTTAAAGACGAATTTAATTTTGTTGAAGAAGATTAAAAATAAAAAATCAGTAATATTTTAGTATTACTGATTTTTGATTTTATAGGGAAAAATTAATTTACATTGAATAGTGCATATTTGCTAAGCAAAATGCACTATTTTTTCTGTTTTATTAATCAATACAAGAGAAAATTTGCAATTTTACATAAAATGTGCTATAATTAAGGTATAAGTGGGAATTATTCCACAGTACATTGAAAATTGTATATACAGGAGGTACATTATGAAACAATTTTTTATGACTTTTGGGGCAGAAGATGCATCCAAGTTGAATGATCAGATTTTGGATTTTTCAACAAAGAATGGATATGTAGAAATTGAAAGAAGCGCACCTGCAGTAGCTTATTTTGAAGGTTTCGTCAATATCGTTGTTACATCAACATTCGTTACCGAAAAAAGTTTTAAACTAGCTGGAGATGACGATTCTATCTCTTTGGATGATGAGATTGATGTGTTAGGACTATCTGTACGTACCTATAATTGCCTTCGTAGAGCGGGTATCGACACTGTAGGAAAACTCCTTGAAATTCCTGAACATCTTTTTAAGGAAGGGCGAAAATCTGATGGCGAGTTCTTTCGTGTTCTTGGTCACCAATCAATCGAAGAAGTTCTTAAAAAATTATCAAAACTTGGTTTGAAAATGAAGCAATAAAAAGTTCGTACTTCCTCCTGTCATATACAGTGAGGTTTTCAAAAACGCACCTTTCATTAGGGTGCGTTTTCAATTTATATAAAAAATAAATATAACTATGGAATTATTAATAACTAATTATAAAAAAGTTTAATAGTATTAAACAAAGATATTACAATTATATTAAATTATGTAATAAAATATTAAATATAAATAATTTAGAAGAACGTTTATGATTTTTTGTATATAATTCATAATAACGAACAACTTTTAAGTATTTATCTAGAATATGAATAATATTTTTTAAAATAAAATCAAATATATGAACGGTTTTTCTACTCTTTTGTTATTCTCATGTAGTTTGTAATAATATGAGAATTTCATAAATTAAATACACAATAAAAAAACATTATGTTGATTTTAGGTAATTTTTATGATATAATAAATGCATAGCAGTTTATCTGCAAATAAATATTTTGGAGGAAAAAAAGATGAACGAAAAAACAAAGGACATTAAAAGCTCTACAGAAGAAAATTTTTCTGTAAAACCTGTGCGGTTGTATCCAAGTACAGTAGGCACTTATGCAAATCTCCAAGTTGGAGACATCATTAAAGTTATGGTTGTAGATCATGACAGAGAGAAAAAAGTAGTTTATTGCGAAAACAAATTAGGCTGCTTTTTTATCAAGGACGAAAATTTCTTTTATTATGACGCAGAAAAAACCAACAAAGTAATAAATTGCTACATGTATAAACACATTGTGGCAAGGGTAGTATCAATAAAGCCAAAGGGTTTTATTGAACTTGACAATAAGCATCTTCTGCTTGAAACCATTGATGAGTTAAGTCATAAAATAGGTACAATCGTTCCTGCTACAATAGAAAACATAGTAGGTTATGGCTTATTCGTAGATATAGGAAATGGAATAAGAAGTCTATGCTATATTAACAATGTTTCAAAAAGCAGATACAAGGATTTAAAGGAAGTCTTTCAAAATGGAGACGAAATTTCTGTTAAGATAATGGATTTTAATCCATATAGTAAGGAATTCATTGTATCTCGGAAAGATGCATACGAGCGTCAAAGATTTGAAAAATATGACAAAATAATTGTGACTGTAACAGATGAGACCATAAACAAAGATGGATATTATGTAGAAGTAAATCCTGCTACAACAGGAATTATGGACAAATATCCAGAGACGCCAGAACTGAAAAATGGAGATTGCTGTTATGTGAGTGTCAAAAAGGATACTCCATATGGTTTAAGAGTAAGATTAATTTATAAGATATTATACTAACTCCAAAAAAAGAAAGTACTTTTATAGTACTTTCTTTTTTTCTCACAAAATTTCAAAAAAGTATTGCATTAAACACACATTTTGTGATATAATAACAAAGTCAAAAAAATACGCACATATAGAAAAATTCTTAATAGTGCTTAAAAAACAAGTAATTAAGAGTATTTTAAAACTATATGGAGGTAAAAACTAAAAGGAGGAAAAGAAAATGGCAGTAGTTGCAATGAAACAATTACTAGAAGCAGGTGTACACTTTGGACACCAAACTAGAAGATGGGATCCAAAAATGGCTGAATACATATATCAAGCTAGAAATGGAATCCATATAATCGATTTACAAAAGACATCAAAGAAAATTGATGAAGCATATGAATTCATCAAAGGAATATCAGAAGAAGGAAAAACAATACTATTTGTTGGAACAAAAAAACAAGCACAAGAGTGTATGAAAGAAGCAGCAGAATTAAGTGGAATGTACTATGTTAATCAAAGATGGTTAGGTGGAATGCTTACAAACTTTGATACAATCAAAAAAAGAATTAAAAGATTAAAAGACTTAGAAAAAATGCAAGAAGACGGAACATTTGATATATTACCAAAAAAAGAGGTAATAATATTAAAGAAAGAAATGGAAAAACTAGAAAAAAATCTTGGTGGAATAAAAGATATGACAGAACTACCAGGAGCACTATTTATAGTAGATCCTAAAAAAGAAAGAATAGCAATATTAGAAGCTAGAAAATTAAATATACCAGTTGTAGGGCTAGTAGATACAAACTGCAGTCCAGAAGATGTTGATTATCCAATACCAGGAAATGATGATGCAATAAGAGCTGTAAAATTAATAGCACAAGTTATGGCAAATGCAGTTATAGAAGGAAGACAAGGAGAAACATTTGAAATTGGAGAACCATCTACTACTGAAACAGAAGAAGTTCAAAGTATGGAAGAAGTAGTAGAAGAAGTTGAAGAAGAAACAACTGAAAACAACTAATAATAGATTTATAAAGGCAGGTTTAAGCCTGCCTTTTTTTAAAAATATTAATTATATTAAAGGAGGAATTAGAAAATGGTTACAGCAAGTGTAGTAAAAGAATTAAGAGAAAAAACAGGTGCAGGAATGATGGAATGCAAAAAAGTTTTAACAGAAACAGATGGAGATATAGAAAAAGCAATCGAATTATTACGTGAAAGAGGAATAACAAAAGCAGCAAAAAAATCAGATAGAATAGCAGCAGAAGGAATAGTTGAAGCATATATATCTGAAGATGCAAAAATAGGGGCAGTTGTAGAAGTAAATTCAGAAACAGACTTTGTTGCAAAAAATGAAGAATTTAAAAAATTCGTTGCAGATATTGCAGAACAAATTGCAAAAGAAAATCCAGCAGATGTTGAAGCATTATTAGCACAAAAATCAATAAAAGATAGTTCAAAAACAGTAAAAGATATATTAACAGAAAAAATAGCAACAATAGGAGAAAATCTTTCAATAAGAAGATTTGAAAGATTTGAAACTAATGGAATGGTTGAAAAATATATTCATGGAGATGGAAAAATAGGTGTATTAGTAGAAATGGAAAATGCAACATCTGAACTTGCAAAAGATATATGTATGCAAATAGCAGCAGCAAAACCTGAATATTTAGATAGAGAATCAGTACCACAAGATAGAGTAGATAAAGAAATGGAAATATTAAAAGCACAAGCAATGAATGAAGGAAAACCTGCAGAAATTGCAGAAAAAATGGTACAAGGAAGAATTGGAAAATTCTATGGTGAAATTTGTTTAGTAGACCAAGAATATGTAAAAGATTCTAGTATGAAAATATCAGACTTATTAAAATCAAAAGGTGCAAAAGTATTAAAATTTGCAAGATTTGAAAAAGGCGAAGGAATTGAAAAGAAAGAAGAAAACTTTGCTGAAGAAGTTATGAAACAAATAAATAAATAATAAATTCATATATGCATATCTAAAAATGAAAGACGAAATAAAATGTGTCTAATGGAATAAAAAACTAAAATAATTTTATTCTAATTGTGTACATTTTATAAAGTTTTTCATTTTTTTTTAATTTTAATATTGTAATGGTAGCAAAAAATGATATAATATATCAAAAAAGGGGGATTTATATGTATAAAAATTTAATTATAATAATATCAGTACTAATAATAATATCAGTTGGAATACTTATAGGTTATATTATTGAAGAGAAAAAAAGTGTTGGTAATCAAAATATAAAACAAGAGGATGATGTAAAAGAAGAAATAGAACAAGAGGAAAATAAAGAAGAAATATATAAAGCATCAATGATTATGGTAGGAGATAATTTAATACATTCTAGTGTATATAAAGATGCAAATAAAAATGCAAATTATGATGGATATGATTTTAAACCTATGTTAGAATTTATAAAGCCAATAGTAAGCAGATTCGATATAAAATATTATAACCAAGAAACTATTTTAGGAGGAACAGAAATAGGGTTATCAGATTATCCAACTTTTAATTCACCTTATGAAGCAGGAGATGCAATGATAGATGCTGGATTCAATTTAGTAAGTTTAGCAACAAATCATACAATGGATAGAGGAAGAAAAGCAATAACAAATTCAAGACAATATTGGGATAGTAAAGAAAATGTTTTAGCAGTTGGAAGTTATACATCAGAAGAGGAAAGAGACGAAATAAAAATAGTAGAAATAAACAATATAAAATATACTATGTTAAATTATACATATGGAACAAATGGAATACCAGTTCCAAGTGATTCAAAATATTTAGTAAATGTATGGCCAACAAATTTAAGTATAAATGACCCTAAAAGAGATACAGAATATCAAGCATATAAAGAACAAGTTAAGAAAGACATTGAGAAAGTAAAAGATAAAGTAGATGTATTAATTGTAGCAATGCATTGGGGAGTAGAATATACAAATACACCAACTGCGTATGAAATAGATTCAGCAGAATTTTTAGCAAGTCAAGGAGTAAACATAGTAATAGGAACACATCCACATGTTGTACAACCTGTAACTTGGATAGATGATACATTAGTTGTATACTCATTAGGAAACTTTATTTCTGCGCAAACACAAGATATGTATTATAATAAAATGGTAGGATTAATGACATCATTAGAAATAACAAAAACAGTAAAGAATAATGAAACAACAATTACTATTGGAAATGTAAGCAATGAACTAATATATACATATTATAATAATTTTAAAAATTTTAAAGTAATTCCATTCAGTCAAATAAATTCATCATATTTAAAGGATTATAAAAATGTTTATGAAAAATATAAAAAGGTAATACAAATGTATGATGAAGATATGTATGTTGTACCATTAGCAGAAGAATAATGTAGATCGCACATTGGGGACGTCGCACATTGGGGACGTAAAAAATGTGCAAAATTTGATTAAGCAAAATGGTAAAAAATTCTAAGAAAAAAGTATTGACAATTATATAAAAAATATGCTAAAATTATAATTACCAACTGAATATTGAAAACATATGAAAAGTATAAAAATTAGTAATACTATTAGTATAGAACATTTTTATAAAAACGTGTAATTACTAATTTTTTTATTATGTAAAAAAATTAAAAATTTTCAAAAAATATGTTGACAATAAAAAGAATTGGTAGTATAATAAATAACGTTCCACACGGAACAGAAAAAAAGTA
>CANQOW010000058.1 GCA_947625545.1 uncultured Clostridia bacterium | reverse complement strand
GCAGCGAAAGAGGCTCATTAAATTTAATTACAAATTATTACGCAGTTATGTTGACAAGCGAAATGCACTTTTTTGATTTTGAAATTAAACTAAACGTAAATTAAACTTAAATTAAAAATAATTTTAAGCCGAAGGTAGCGAGCGGAAACGACAAAAAGAGTTAATTTATTTATACATTCAAGTGCATAATGGCACTACGAACATATAAACAAAATTAACTCTGTTTACTTTATTTATTAAATTATTTTTTAGACTTAAAAATGACGCAAAAATTCCTTGACTTATGTTTCTAAATAGAATGTGTGTGTGTGTGTGTGTGTGTAGAGTACCAACGGTTTCAAGGCTTACTATCATTTTTAAAACTCCCTTCTTTTGTTTCTTTCTTGTATTTACATTATTATTTTATACAAACTTTAATAAATTGTCAATGTTTTTTAAAAAATATTCAAAATAAAAATTCCCACAGACTGAATAACACACAAATTAATCAAATTAGAAATTAAAAGATTATTTGTAGTTTCAATAACACCCTGCATTTGTTTTTTATTTGAATTATTAAAACGTTGTGCTTCAAAAAAAGTAATAAATTCTGGGATACTTGTTACAATACCTAATGTTATTCCAATAACAACTTGCGAAATATTAAAAATATTACTTAAATTATCTAAAACTTGACTTAGCAAATTACCAAATATAAATAATGCAATACTTGTTAATAATAAATAAATTGTATATTTAACAATTATTTTTAGTTGACTTTTCTTTTTTAAACCTACCTCTACCTCATCTTGTGAAAAATTTTTTAAGTACATATTATGAGAACTTTTATTAATTGTATAAAACAATATAAATAAAAGAATAAATAATGGTATTATAGATAAATTCATTTCTACATTTATTTTTAAAATTACTAATGGAATTATTATAGTTATTATAGAAATAATAATATCTCCCCTTAATGCTTTATTTTTTAATTTATTAATATTCTTGTTATACACCATTGACATTGAATATAAGATTAAATTTATTACATTAGAACTTATTATATTAAAAATACTAATATCTACTAGACCAACTATTGCTGAAAAAGACACACTTAATAATTCTGGCATTGATGTTGCAATTCCTGTTATACTACCTATTGTTTTTGCTTTTAAATTAAGTGACTCTGATAAATTTCTTAATATAGGTACTAAAATATTTTTTGATATTAAAACAATTCCAAATGAAAAAATTATGAATTTTATTATTTCAATTAACAATTCCATTATTTCTCCTTGTTAAAAATATTTTCTTTTATTATTTGTTCTAATTATTTTTTAATGTAAATTTTTTTATACATATTTTTTCCTTTTTTGTAAAAAATACATTTTAAGATTGGAGTTATTATGGAAAAGTTTAAAAATTTTGTTAAACAATTATTCAGTTATACAAGTAAGAAAAAATATGAGTTTGATTTAAACGAAAGTCCTCTTGAAAATAATAATGAAGACAATTTTCAAAACGGTTTGCCACCATTAGAAGATACAAGCGAATCTATATTTAATAGCCTACACGTAAATTTAGAATATGTTAAGTCAAAATATAATTTTCTTATAAATAGTGATATAAAAATTAGAGAATTTCATTTAACTGCAAGAAATAAGCAATATTCTGCATTTTTATTATATATTGATGGTTTAGTTGATTCTAATTCTATTAACCATTTTATATTAGACCCTTTAATGTTAAAAAATAAAGCAAATACTTTTGATAATGCAGAAGATGTTGTTTCAACTGCAATATCAAACAATATTAGTGTAAAAAGAATAAAAAAATTTGATTTAACAGATTATATTTACAACACCTTAATTCCTCAAAATGATGTAAAAAAAGTTGAAAATTTTGAAGATGTTTTTAATGATATAAATACTGGATCTTGTGCTCTTTTTATAGATACATTAAATATTGCATTTTTATCAGAAGTAAAAAAATATGATAAAAGAGGAATATCTGCTTCTCAAAACGAAACTGTAATTCGTGGTTCACAAGAATCTTTTATAGAAAACTTACGTACTAATACATCATTAATTAGAAGACTCGTTAATAATGAAAATTTAGTTATTGAGTCTACATCAGTTGGAACAATTACAAAAACAAAATGTGCTATATGTTATATAAATAACTTAACAAATCAAGATTTAGTTGCAGAAGTAAAATACAGAATAAATAATTTAAGCATAGACTATTTAATATCTTCTGGCCAATTAGAACAATTAATTATAGATAACCCTACTTCTTCATTACCACAACTTATTGCAACAGAAAGACCAGATAAAGCAGCACACTACCTTTTAGAAGGAAGGGTATTAGTAATAGTTAATGGAAGTCCCTACACCTTAATTATGCCTGGAACATTTTTTGATTTTATGTCTTCAACAGAAGATTCTAACCTAAATTATAAATTTTCTAATCTTTTAAAATTTATAAGATTGTTAGGTTTAATAATTTCACTACTTTTACCCGGATTATATATGGCAATAACTAACTTTCACCAAGAACTTATTCCTACTGAATTACTATTTTCTATTGTAGCATCAAGAAATAATGTTCCATTTCCTATATTATTTGAACTTTTATTAATGGAATTATCATTAGAATTAGTACGTGAAGCAGGAATTAGAGTACCATTTCCACTAGGTCAAACTATAAGTATCATTGGTGGTTTAATTTTAAGTGATGCAGCAGTTAGTGCAAATATTGTTAGTCCAATATTAATTATAATTGTTGCTATAACTGGACTATCTTCTTTTGCATTACCAGACTTTTCTTTAAGTTTCCATGTTAGAATTAGCAGATTTATTTATATATTTTTAGGATATTTAGGTGGTTTTTTAGGTATTGCAGTTGGTTTATTTATACATGTAGCCGTGCTTTGTAATTTACAATCATTTGGTATATCTTATCTTGCACCTTATGTACCTGTTTCTAGAAAAAGGGGAAATGAATATTTTATTAAACCATTTTGGAAGAAAGAAAAAAGAATTGATGCTCTTAATACTCAAAGAGTTAGAAAAGAAGAAGACATTAGTATTAAATGGAAACAAGAATTTTAATAAAAAGGAGATTTTAGAATATGAATAATAAAATTGGAGATTTTGAAGCAATTTCTCTTATTGTAATTGTTACTGTTGCACACATTCTTTCTAATTTGCCTCAAACATTATTACATTCTACTAATTCTTCAACTGTTTTAAATATTATATATATTAGTTTATTAATTTTAGGAATAGTTTATATTATTTGTAGAATATTTAAAAAATTTCCTAATCAAGATATTTTAGATATTTCAGAATATGTGGGTGGAAATGCTTTAAAAATAACATTAGGAGTAGCATTTATACTTTATTTTATAACAATAGCATCTTTTTTACTTAGAAACTTCTCAGAAAGTTTAAAAATTATATATTTCCCTAATACACATTTTTCTGCAATAATTTTAATATTTATACTTGTTGCTGTAACCTTGAACAAGTTTGGATTTAAAACTATTATAAAATGTAACTTAATAATTATACCTTTGGCTTTAATAAGTTTATTAGTAATATTCTTTTCAACTGTTGATGAATTTACTATACAAAGATTTTTTCCAATTCTTGGTTTTGGTTTTAATGAGACTTTTGTATTAGGTGCAACAAATATTTTTGCTTTTGCAGGAATTGTTATATTATATTTTATAATGCCTGTTTTAAATGATTCTAACAGTTATAAAAAAGTAAGTTTTATATCAATTTTAATATCTAGTTTGTACTTACTTTTATCTGTAATATCACTTCTACTTGTAATACCTATGATATCTTCTTCTGAAAGTACATTATCTGTTTACCTTGCTGCAAGAGAAGTCCAATTTGGTGATTTCGTACAAAGAGTTGATGCTTTATTCTTTTTAATATGGATATTATCAATATTTTCATATTTTAGTGTAATACTTTCTTATATACTATATATATTTAAAAAAATATTTAAAACACAACATTCAAAACCACTAGTATATTGCTTTTCTGCAATAATATTTACTGTTTGTTTAATACCAAAAAATATTGTTCAAATTAATACTATGTCTAATATTTTATATAAATACCTTTCTCTAACATTAGTTTTTGGAATAAGTATTTTCATTTTAATTTTAGCAAATTTTAAAAAGAAAAAGGAGAACTCTAATGGTTAAAAAATATATTGCTTTTGCTTTAATAATTTTTGTATTAACAATTTTTATAAGTAAAGAAATAAGAATTACTACAATAGACGACTATGCTTATGTTGTAGCAATAGGAATAGATGCTGGTGAAGAAAATATATTAAAAGTAAGTTTTCAAATAGCATCAACCAGTGAAAATAGTTCTGATTCTGGTGGTGCTGATAGTGCTGCAACTTCTACTGTAAGTACAGTTGAAGCATCTTCTATTGATAATGCCCTTACATTAGTTAATACTTATACAAGTAAAGAATTGTCTTTAGCACATTGTAAGATAATCGTAATTTCTGAAGAAATTGCAAATGGCGGAATTTCAGATTATTTATATACATTAATAAATAAAATGGAAATTAGTCCAAAGTGTAATATAATTATAAGTAAAGTTGATTGTGATAATTTCTTAAAACAGGCATCTTCTAATTTGGAGAAAAATTCTACAAGATATTATGAAATAATTGAAACTACTGCAAATTATACAGGTTATACAGAGACTATAACTTTAAGTGATTTTTTTTCTAAAATGGAAGATACTTTTGCACAACCTTATTCTATTTTAGGTAGCGTTAATACTGATGATAAAACTAATGAAGATGCGTCTACCCTTTCTAATAGTGAAACAGAAAAAAATGTAAAAGCAGGTGAAAGTAATATAAAATCTAAAAATAAAGTAGAAATAGCAGGTATTGCTGTTTTTAATGCAGATACTATGGTAGGTGAATTAAATGCTATTGAAACAATTTGCCATTTAATTTTATCTAATAAATTAGAAAATTGTAAAATTACTATACCGAGTCCTTTTGATAATTCTGAAAAAATAGATTTATCATTAACTCAAAAAAAGAATACAAAATTTGATATTAAAATTTTAAATGGCTCACCTTATATTAAAGCAAATGTAAAAGTTAATGCGAGAATATTAACAATGAATAAAGATTCAGATTACTTAAATTCTGATAATTTAAAAGAAATTGAAGAATATACTAATTCATATTTAGAAAGTCAAATTCTAAATTATTTCTATAAAACTTCTAAGGAATTTAATTCTGATATTTTGGGCTTAGGTAAATATGTTGTTAGTGATTTTACTACTTGGAATGATTGGGTAGAGTTTGATTGGCTAAATAACTATGAAAATTCTTTCTTTGATGTTAATGTAGATACTAATGTTAAATCTGGTTATTTATTATTAGAGACTTAAAGAATCTTATTTTTAAGATAATATATGCAATGTTTTATTTTATAAATACTTTTTATTAATTGTTTCTAGTATATGAAATAACTAGCTTTTAAGTTGGAGGTTTAAATGAGAATTATTGTATTAATTTTTTCTATTTATGTTTTTATTAAAAGTGTTGCTTATGGTATGTTTGAATATACTCAAAATAATAATAAATCTGGTGCTATAATTATTTATATTTTATCTGCAATTAGTTTAATTGCACCTAATATATTGATTTATTTAAGATAGTTTTAAAAAAAAATTGTGCGTTAACGAAAGCAAACGCTTTCGACGCACACATATACACTTTGCTTTGCAAATATATACAGCCTAATGTAAATTAATCTTATTAATTTTCTTGTTCTAATATTTCATCAATTACAATTTGTTGATTTTCGTCTACTTTATATCTTGGCAATTCTGGTAACATACTTAAATTTTCGTAACCAAATAATCTTAAAAATTCTTCTGTTGTTTTATATGTTGTTGGTTTTCCTGGTGCATCTAATTTTCCTGCTTCTTCTATAAGATTATGTTCTAATAATTTGTAAATTGTTGCATCTGAATTTACTCCTCTTATTGCTTCTATTTCTGCTCTTGTTATTTTTGGATTATATGCAATTATTGCTAATGTTTCTAAGGCTGCTTGTGATAGATTTGGTTTATTTCTTTTATCTACTATTGGATATATATATTCATAATATTCTTTTTTGGTACATAGTTGGTATGTATCATTTATTTTTATTATTTCTATTCCCCTATCTTCTTTTTCATATTCTAATTTCATATTTTCAAGAATATTTTTTATTTCTTCTTCACTTATTTCTAGTGAATACATTATTTCTTTAATTTTTACTGCCCTTCCTACTGAGAATAGTATTGCTTCTATTATTGCTTTTGTTTTTTCTAATTCCATAAATTTTCTCCTCGTATAATATATTTACAATCATTTTTATATTTTTAAAATTACATTAAATTAATGATTGTAAAAGAAAA
>CANQOW010000057.1 GCA_947625545.1 uncultured Clostridia bacterium | reverse complement strand
ATTAATTTTCTTTTTAAATCAGACCAATATCTTTTAGGAATTTTACTATCTGTTAGAGCACTTATAACATCTGTAACGCTAAAATAATAATCTTCTTTTGTAGAAACCCAAATACTTCTTATTTCTTTACCTTCAAATAAATTTGAAATTGTATCTAATTTATTGTTTTCCAATGTAAATTCTCCTTTCAATAATTAATAGGTTTTCTATATTTTTTATACATTATATCAAACATTTGTTTTTAATTCAATACTTATTGTAAAATTTTTCAAAATAAATTTATATTAAGTTTTATTAATTAATAATATTCTTTATATGATTTATATACGCTTTTTTATTTTTTACATATATTTCTATAACATCAAACCTTACATACATATTTTCTAATTTTTTTATATACAAATAATATTCTGCTACTTTATAGATGTGTTTTCTTTTATTTTTATCTACAGCATCAACTGGATTTCCATATTCTAAACTTTTCCTTGTTTTAACTTCTATAATTACTAATTCGTTTTTTTCTTTAGCAATAATATCAATTTCACCTTGCCTACATTCAAAATTTTTATCAACAATTTTATATCCATTGTTTTCTAAATACTTAATAGCAATGTTTTCACCTATCTTGCCTAAAATATGTCTTTGATACATAACTTTTCTTCCTTTTATATTCTAATATATGAATTTCCTGCAACTTTTTTTATTATTCCTTCCATTTCCATTAATAACAATTTTGAGTTTATTTCACTTATATTTTGTTTTAGTGCTTTACATATTTCATTTGGATTTGTTGGTTTATCCGTTAAAATATTATATATTTCTTTGTACTCTTTATTAATTTTTATTGGTTTTTCTTTTACTATTTTTTCTTTGACTTTTTTTAAATTTTTATTTATTCTTTTATTTTCTTTTGGTAAATTATCTAAATTTATTTTAGGTAAATTACATTTTTGTAATATATCATCTACACTTGTCGCTAATAATGCTCCATTTTTTAATAATTCATTAGTTCCAACTCCTTTATTATTCTCTAGGCTATTTGGAATGCAAAATACTGGTTTTTCTTGCTCCATTGTATATCTTGCTGTAATTGATGTTCCGCTTCTTGCTGCTGCTTCAATTATTAATGTTGCAATACTCAACCCACACACTATTCTATTTCTTTGCCTAAATTTATCTGAACTAGGTTCTAAAATAGGTGCGTATTCTGATACTATTGCCCCTCCATTATTAATTATTTTATTAAATAATTCTCTATTCTCTTTTGGATATAAATGATTAAAACCACATCCTAATACTGCTATTGTTTTTCCATCTTCATTTAAACAACCTGTATGTGCAAATGTATCTATTCCTATTGCTAATCCACTTGTAATTTGTAATCCCTGTAAAGTTAATTCTTGAGCAAATCTTAATGCTTCCTTTTTCCCATATTCTGTACAATTTCTAGAACCAACTATTGCTATGCATTTATTAGATAATATTTTTTCATCTCCTAATACATATAGTTTTTTAGGAGGTTTATTTATTTTTCTTAATTGTTCTGGATAGTTATTATCTTCTATATTTATAATTTTCATATATACTTTGTAAATATAATAAAATTTATTATATTGCCTTTCTTATTAATTATTTTTCCAATATTTTCTATCTAAACTTCTATATTGAATTGCTTCTGCTAAATGTTTTACATTTATATTTTCTTTTCCATCTAAATCCGCTATCGTTCTTGCTACTTTTAGAATTCTTCCATGTGCTCTTGCACTTAAACCTAACTTTTCAAATGATGTTTTTAATAATTGTTTTCCTTTTTTATCTAACTTACAATATTTTTCTATTAAACTTGGCGTTAATTCTGCATTTGAATAAATGTTATATTTTTTATATCTATCAAATTGAAGTTTCCTTGCTTTATTAACTCTTTTTCTAATTTCTTCTGAAGTTTCTACTTTTTCTTCTGAATCTAATTTTTGATATTTTACTGGTGTTACTTCTATATGTATATCTATTCTATCTAGTAATGGTCCACTAATTTTTGACATATATCTTGTTATAGCTTGTTCTGAACAAGTGCATTCTTTTTCACTAGAGCCATAATATCCGCAAGGACATGGATTCATTGATGCAATTAGCATAAATTTAGAAGGATATGTTAAAGTTGCATTTACCCTACTAATTGTTACAGTTCTATCTTCTAATGGTCCTCTCATAACTTCTAGTGTTGTTTTATTAAATTCTGGTAATTCATCTAAAAATAATACTCCAAAATGTGCTAAACTTATTTCTCCTGGTTTTGGAACCTTTCCACCTCCTACTAATGATACACTTGATACTGTATGATGTGGTGCTCTAAATGGTCTTGTTGTAATTATTGGTACTTCATTTGGTAAAATTCCTGCTACACTATGTATTTTTGTAATTTCTAATGCTTCTTCAAAACTTAAATCTGGTAATATTGTTGGTATTCTTTTTGCCATCATAGTTTTACCGTGAACCTGGACTACCAATTAATAAACAATTATGTCCTCCTGCCGCTGAGATTTCTAATGCTCTTTTTATATTTTCTTGACCCTTAACTTCTGAAAAATCTATATTATAGTTATTATTTTTATTAAATATTTCTTTTAAATTAATTTTTTCTTCTTTTATTGTTTCTTTATTTTCTAAATAATTTAAGACTTGTTTTAAATTATTTACTCCTATTACTTTTATATCTTTAGCAATTGCTGCTTCTTTAGCATTTTCTTTAGGTAAAATTATTGTTTTTATTCCTAATTTTACCGCCTCTATACACATTGGTAAAACTCCATTTACCTTATTTAAACTACCATCTAATGAAAGTTCTCCAATAAAAATTGTATCTTCTATTTTTGAAGATTTTATTTCATTATTTGCTATTAAAATTCCTATGGCTATTGGTAAATCAAATATTGAACCTTCTTTTTTTGTATCTGCTGGGGCTAAATTTATAACTATTCTTCTACTTTTTAATTCTATACCACTATTTTTTATAGCAGTTCTAACTCTTTCTTTGGATTCTTTAACACTAACATCTGGTAAGCCAACAACTTCCCAACATGGTAGTCCACCACTAACATCTACTTGCACTTCTATTAAATAGCCTTCTAAACCGTGCAAAGACATACTTTTTACTATTGATAACATTTTAATAATCATATCCTTTTTTCTGGAAATTTTTAAATTGTAAGAAATACAATTTAATTTTTTTAGATTTTTTTGAACTAAATTATTTGTATTTTACACTATTTTATAAGATAAGTCAAGAAAAATATTTCGACAAAATTTGACATTATTGATGTGAACCCAAAATTTAGGACAAAATAATTACGCGATTTATCCTATGGAATGAGCTCTAAATTTCCCTTACACATAAAACAATTCATAATTATTTTTTCATAGTTAATTTTTCTATAAATATAATAAATAAAATTTCTATATTTTTTATTGATTTTTTCTTATTTATAATATAGAATAAAATAGAATAAATTTAAAAAATAATGGTGAAGAATAAATGAAAAAAAATGATAAAAATAAATTACAAAAAAACGTAATACCTAAGAGATTAATATATTTTGGAATTGTTATTAGTTTTATTTTATTATGCTTAATTGCTAGATTATTTTATTTGCAATTTATAAATGGTTCAAAATTAAAAGAAATGGCATATACACAGCAAACACTTAGCACAATTATTACCCCAAAAAGAGGTACAATTTACGATTCAAATGGAAAAATCTTAGCAACTAGCGTTGCAGTTGATACTGTTAGTATTAACCCTAAACAAATTGATGAAGACGATAAAGAAAAAATTGCTCAAGCCTTTGTTGATATTTTTGGGCTTAATTATGATGATATGATAGGCAAAATTAATAGTAATAGTTATTTTCAAACAATAATGCAAAAAGTTGAAAAAGAAAAAGTAGATGAATTAAGAACATGGATGAAAGAAAATGATGTTGTTACTGGTATAAATATTGATGAAGATAGTAAAAGATATTATCCATATAGTACAATGGCAGCTCAACTTATTGGCTTTACTGGTACAGATAATCAAGGTTTAACTGGAATTGAATTAAAATGGAATGATGTTTTAACAGGTACTTCTGGAAAAATTGTTAGAGCAACTGATGTATCTAAAAGAGAAATTTCTAGTGATACTCAACAATATATAGAAGTTCAAAATGGTAGTGATTTATATCTTACGATTGATGCAAATATTCAAAGTATTGTTGAAAAATATTTAAAACAAGCAGTTGATGAAAATTCTGCAGCGTATGGTACAGCACTAATGATGAACCCAGAAACTGGTGATATTTTATCTATGGTAACTTACCCAGATTACAACTTGAATGAACCTTTTAAGCCTAATGATAAATTATCTATAAATTGGGACGAATTAGAACAAGAAGAACAATCTGCAAAACTTTCAGAAATGTGGGTTAATAAAAATGTTTCTAGTACATATGAACCTGGTTCTACTTTTAAATTAATAATGACTTCTATTGCTCTTGAAGAAGATGTTACAGAAGTTGAAGTAGGCGGAGATTTTTATTGTAGAGGATATGAAGAAATAAACGGAGTTAAAATTCATTGTTGGAAAAATTCTCATGGTTCAGAAACTTTAAAACAAGCACTAGCCAACTCTTGTAACCCTGCTTTTATGCAATTAGGTAAACGTATTGGAATAGATAGATTATATAAATATTTTGAGGCTTTTGGTTTATTTGATAAAACTGGTATTGAAACTGCAAGTGAAGCATCTAGTATATTCTTTGATAAAGATAATATTGGAAATGTAGAACTTGCAACAATGTCTTTTGGTCAGAGATTTAATATTACTCCAATTCAACTTGTTACTGCAGTTTCTGCCATTGCTAATGATGGAAAATTAGTTCAACCTAAAATTATAAAACAGATTCAAAACCCAGATACTGGTGCTACAACAAATACTGATGTAACTAATGTAAGACAAGTTATTTCTCCTGAAACTGCTTCAAATGTAAGAAATATGATGGAATATGTTGTTACAGATGGTACTGGTAAATATGGTGCAGTTAAAGGTTATTCAATAGGTGGAAAAACAGGTACATCTGAACCATCTCCTGGTGCAAATAACGGTTATACTTTATCTTATATTGCTATTTCTCCTGTTGAAGATCCTAAAGTTGTTACACTTATTTGTTTATATGGTATGGCTTCAGATACTTCTGGTAGTTCAATAATTGGACCTGTTATTTCTCAAGTTTTAACAGAAGTTTTACCATATCTTGGTGTTGCCTCAGATTCAACAGAAGATAATAATCAAGATTATATTACTGTTCCAAATATTACAAATAGAACTGTAACTGAAGCAAAAAATATTTTAAGTGAAGCAGGTTTTAGGGTTAAGGTTATAGGAGAAGGAGATGAAAATTCTTTAATGGTTTCAGAACAAACTCCGAAGGCTGGTACTTCACTTCTAAATGATTCTATTATAGTTTTATATACTGAAGAAAATGATGTTAGAACTTCTGTTGATGTTCCAGATTTAAGAGGAATGGGAATATCTAATGCAAAAAGCGCATTAAAGGAGAAAAACTTAAATATAATTTATGAAGGAAAAGGAACTGTTATAAGCCAATCTCCATCATATACAACATCTGTTGAAGAAGGAACTGTTGTTAAAGTTGTTCTTGCAAATTAAGATTTTCTTATTAAAGAATTTTGTAATAATTTTTATATTTGTTAAGGTTATATTTTACTTAAATGGAGGTTTTTATGTTAGATAATATTATAGTAAAATTTTTAATTACATTTATATTAGGTATGACACCAATTATTGAAATTAGGGGTGCTATTCCAGTTGGTGTTAGTCTAGGACTTTCTTATTTTGAAGCATTTATTGTAGGTTTTATAGGAAATATTATTCCAATTTATTTTATTGTAAAATATATTCGTCCTTTATTTGATTTTTTTGGAAGATTTAAGTTTTTTAAAAAAATTATAGATTGGGCTACTGAAAAGGCTACAAGAAAAATCGAAGAAAGTACAAGATTACAAAATTTTACTGCTTTAGGTTTATTTTTATTTGTTGCTATTCCCCTACCTGGAACTGGTGCTTGGGTTGGCTCTTTAATTGCTAATTTTTTAAATGTACCTTTTAAAAAGGCATTTTTACCTTTGGCTCTTGGTGTACTAACTGCTGGTTTAATTATTCTTTTTGCTACTGGTAGTGTTGTAACTGTTTTTCAACATGTGCAAGGATAAATAATAGAAAATACCTTTTATGATAAAAATCATAAAAGGTATTTTTTTACTTAAAATTTATTACATTCTTAAATTTTGCACTTTTTTAAATCTCCAATGTTCATTTTGTTTTTATTTCTTCTATTTCTTCTTTCGTTAATCCTGTTATTTCCATTATTGTTTCTATTGATAAATTACTTTTTAAC
>CANQOW010000056.1 GCA_947625545.1 uncultured Clostridia bacterium | reverse complement strand
AATCTATCACAACCATCTTGTATTTTTATAGTTGCCCTTGTTTTATTTGTATATGTAACACTACCAAAATCTATAAACTCTTTTTGTTGCATTACATCTGTTATTTTTTCTTTATTTTCAAAATTTTCTACACATTCTACAATATTATTTTTTTCATTATTTCCTAAAATAATATCAATATCTTTTATTTTTTCTAATTCTTCTTTTGCAACATTTACATAGCACCCAACTACAACTAATATTGAATTTGGATTTACTTTTTTTACTCTTCTTAACATTTGTCTTGATTTTCTATCAGACATATTTGTTACTGTACATGTATTTACTACATATATATCTGCTTTTTCTTCAAAATCTACTATTGTGTATCCCTTTTCAATAAATTTTTGCATCATTGCATTTGTTTCATATTGATTAACCTTACAACCGCAATGTATAAAATGCTACAGTATTTTTTATATCTTTTTCTTTGCTTATCATAATATATCTCACCAAAATACATATATTTCACTATTTTTTTATTATTTACTGAAAATTAAATTTTTCTACTTCCTTCTAATGTATCTAAATTCTCTAACGCTTTTCCTGTTCCTAATGCAACACAAGATACTGTATCTTGAGCTATCATAACATTTATTCCTGTTTTTTCTTGTAATAATCTATCAAGTCCATCTACTAATGAACCACCACCTGTCATATATATTCCTTTATCACTTATATCTGCTGCAAGTTCTGGTGGTGTTTTTTCTAATACTGAATGTACAGCATCTACTATCATCATTGCTGGCTCAATTAATGCTTCTAACATTTCACTTGAATATATGTGTATTGTTTTAGGTAAACCTGTACTTAAATCTCTTCCTCTTATTTCCATATCTGAATCTTGAATTTTTGGATATACACAACCTATATTTATTTTTAAATCTTCTGCTGTTCTTTCTCCTATTATAACATTGTGTTTTCTTTTTATATATTTAATAATTGCTTCATCAAATTTGTCTCCTGCAACTTTTAAAGATGTGCTTACAACTGAACCACCTAATGAAATTACTGCTATATCTGTTGTTCCGCCACCTATATCTACTATCATATTTCCACATGGTTTTGATATATCTATTCCAGCACCTATTGCTGCTGCTATTGGTTCTTCTATTAAAAATACTTTTCTTGCACCTGCTTGTGTTGCAGCATCTATAACTGCTTTTTTCTCAACTTCTGTTACTTGTGATGGTATACATATCATAATTCTAGGTGAAAACATACTTCTTCCACATATTTTATGAATGAAATTTTTTAACATTTTTTCTGTTACTGTATAATTTGATATAACTCCATCTTTTAATGGTCTTGTTGCTACTATATTTCCAGGTGTTCTTCCTAACATTTTTCTTGCTTCTTGACCAACTGCAAGCACTTCTCCTGTGGTGTTATCTACTGCAACTACTGATGGTTCTCTTAAGACTATTCCTCTTCCTTTAACATATGCAATAACAGTTGCTGTACCTAAATCTATTCCTATATCTTGTCCAAATCCAAACATTACTTTCATCCCTTCTTTAATATGTATATTACTTTTTTGTTACATTTATGTTACAATTATATTACAGAAATGTAAAAATATCAACCCTTTTTATATTATTTAATCATTATTTATTTTATATACATTTTTTTAAAAGAAAAAAATTGTGCGTCGAAAGCATTGCTTTTGTTAATGCACAATTTTCTTATATTTTATTGGTTGTTGTTATTACATAGTAACTTACATTAGATAATTTAAAGTCTAAATTAAAATCTACTGTTTGTTTTGCTTTTAAATTTTCTATTTTAATATATTTAGTACCTAAATTTACATTTCTTTTTGAGAAGAAATCAATTTTTAAATACTGTTCTTTCATATTTAAGTTTGAATTGTTTTTTACGGTTCCTTTTATATATCCGTTTACTGATGTTGCTTTTGCTTCATTTATTTTAATTTCAAATTGATTATTATCTACAAATTGATAATTTGCAATATCTTCATATATTGTATTTATACCTGCATATATTAATGTATTTGAACCAAAGTAACATACTATAACCATAACTGCATACATTAAAAATGTTTTCATTCTATCCATTTTGTCATCTCTCCTTTTATTTATTGTTATATTATATCACTATTTTGAAAATATGTAAACTAATTTGTATTATTTTTTAATTCAAAGTGAAAATTGCACATTTTTAACGTCCCCCATGTGCGACGTCCCCTATGTGCGCAAAATTTTTATTGCACATTTTATTCCGTCAACTGCCGCAGACATTATTCCACCTGCATATCCTGCACCTTCTCCACAAGGGTATATCCCATATACATTAGACATTAATTCTTCATTTCTTACTATTTTAACTGGTGATGAACTTCTTGTTTCTAGACCTGTTAAAATTGCATCTTTATTTGCAAAGCCTTTTATTTTACTATCGAAATAAATTATTCCTTCTTTTAATGTTTTAGAAACAAATTCTGGTAATATTTCGTTTAAATTAGACAATGTTACTCCTGGTAAATATGTTGGTTTTATTTCTCCTATATAAGTTGATTTTTTATTATTTAAAAAATCTTCTACTCTTTGTATTGGTGCATAATAATTTTTTCCACCTAAATTAAATGCTTTTTCTTCTAATTCTTTTTGAAAATATATTCCTGCTAATGGCGAATCACTTTTAAAATCTTCTGGTGTTACATTAACAAGTATTGCACTATTTGCATTTTCTCCATCTCTTAAAAATGTACTCATACCATTTGTAACTATTGTATTTTCTTCACTTGATGATGACATTACTACACCACCCGGACACATACAAAATGTATAACAAGAACGGTCTTTTCCATGGTATGCTAATTTATATTCTGCTGGTGGTAATTTTAATTTTGTATTTTCAGAATATTGTGATTTATTTATCATTTCTTGCTTATGCTCTATTCTAACTCCAACAGAAAAATTTTTAGGCTCTATTTTTATTCCTTTTTCATATAACTTTTCAAATGTATCTCTAGCACTATGACCTATTGCAAGAATGACAGTATCTGTTTCTATTTTTTTACTACAAAATACAGCAGTTATCTTATTTTCTTTTATTTCAAAGTCTGTTACTTTTTCGTTAAATAAAAATTCTCCACCTAAATTTATAATTTCTTTTCTTATATTTTTTATTACATTTACTAGATTATCTGTTCCTATATGTGGTTTATTTATATACAAAATTTGCTCTGGTGCTCCATTTTTTACAAATATTTCTAAAACTTTTCTACATAATGGATTATTAATTCCTGTTGTTAATTTACCATCAGAAAATGTTCCTGCTCCACCTTCTCCAAATTGTACATTTGATAAGGTATTTAGTTTTCCATATTTTCTAAATTCTTCAACGTCTTTTATTCTTTCTTCTACTTTTTTTCCTTGTTCTATTATAATAGGTTTTATTCCATTTTGTGCAAGAATTAGCCCTGCAAATAGTCCTGCTGGCCCTGCTCCTATTATTACTGGTCTTATATTACTTTTTCTATTTATTTTAATTGGTTCTTCTTTTATTTTTTCTATATGTTCTGCATTTTTTATTTTTTTCTCATTTTTTAGTTCTACATCTATTGTATAGTTATAGAATATATTATCTTTTTTTCTAGCATCAATAGACTTTTTGTATATATGCCATTCTTTTATTTCTGATTCCTTTATTTTGTATTTTTTACATGCATATTTAATTAATTCTTCATTTGATATATCTTCTTTAATTTTTATATCTTTTAATCTAATCATAATATTTCTCCCTAATAAGTTTTTCTATACAATAAAAAATAGAAAAGTGGGCAGCATAATAATGCCACCCATATGAATTACACTTTTAAAAAACAACCAAATGCTTAGAACATTCTTTTCGTTTAT
Source organism: uncultured Clostridia bacterium (assembly GCA_947625545.1). Classification (GTDB taxonomy): domain Bacteria; phylum Bacillota; class Clostridia; order TANB77; family CAG-508; genus CANRES01. Next base: position 2,553 of record CANQOW010000056.1, on the reverse strand, counting down.
AGGGCTTATATATAACCCGTTTTTCTGAACTCATAGGTCCAAACGAAACTTCTATGACATTGTTATATATGTCTAATATTATGTCAATTAGTTCTTTGTTAACTTTAAACGTCATTTTTATTACAGGATTTTGCTCTCCTATAACTGAAATTTTCTTCGCAATCCTTTTCATCTTTTCAAGAGATTCATCATTTATATATATAGAAATATCTTTTTTCCATATATTTGTTACATGCCGTAGATATGAAAAAAAGGTTTGCGGGTTTTTGTCATTAAACCTCAAGTAATATGTCTTAATTTCTAACATATTTTTCCCTCCTTAGTGTATTAAGTGTAATTCAATATCATTTATGTATTTATTATACCATATTTTCCAAAAATAGTCAACATAAGTTCAGTCTAATTGACATATAACTTAATATATGATATTATTACATAAACTTTTATGTGGAGGTTTTTTCATGAATAAAAAACTAGCAAAAAGCAATATGATTTATGATGCAAAAGAATTTAAAGATTTAAGAGAAATGTTAAATAATAGTGTAAACTTATATCCAAATAATACTGCTTTTATTATAAAAAATACAGAAAATGAAAATATAAACTATACTAAAATAACGTATTCACAACTTCAAGATGATGTAAATTCATTAGGAACTGCATTAATAAATTTAGGTTTAAAAAATAAACGAATTGCAATAATAGGTAAAAATAGATATGAATGGGCTGTAAGTTATATATCAATTTTAAATGGTGTTGGAATTGCAGTGCCTTTAGATAAAGGACTTCCTGAACAGGAAATTATTTTATCTTTAAATAGAAGTTTAACAGATGCCATTATATTTGATAAAAGTTATGCTGAAATTATGAAAAAAATTCAAAATATGAATTCTACATCTGTAAAACAATTTATATGTATGGATTCTATTTCTGTTCCATCATTTGAAAGTTTTAATAACTTAATTAATAAAGGAAAAGAATTATTAAATAATGGAAATACAGAATATCTAAATGCTGAAATTGATCCAGAAAAATTAAGTATTTTACTTTTTACATCTGGTACAACATCACTTGCAAAAGCAGTAATGTTATCACATAAAAATATATGCTCAAATATATATGCAATGCAAAGATTTATAAAAATATATGATACTGATGTAAATATGGCATTTTTACCATTTCACCACACTTTTGGTTCAACTGCTTTATTATTATTTTTAGCACATGGTGTTACAAATGTATTTTGTGATGGTTTAAGACATATTCAAAAAAATTTAAAAGAATATAAAGTATCTATTTTTGTATGTGTACCATTACTATTAGAAGCAATGTATGTTCAAATTCAAAAAGAAATAGATAAAAAAGGAAAACGTTCTACTGTTGAAAAAGGATTAAAAATTAGCAATTCTTTATTAAAAATAGGAATTGATGTTAGACGAAAGTTATTCAAGGAAATTATTGATAACTTAGGTGGCAATTTAAGATTTATAGTAAGTGGTGCGGCAGCAATAGATAAAAAAGTTGCAGAAGGTTTTAATAATTTTGGAATAACAACAATACAAGGATATGGTTTAACTGAAACCTCTCCTGTTCTTATTGCAGAAAACAAATATAACATTAGATATGGATCTGTTGGTACTCCTTTATGTAATGTAGAAATTAAAATAGATGAACCTAATGAACAAGGAATTGGTGAAATAATTGCACACGGTCCAAATGTTATGCTTGGATATTATAATAATGAAGAAGCAACAAAAGAAGTTTTAATAGATGGTTGGTTTCATACAGGAGATTTAGGTTTTATAGATAAAGATGGATATATATTTATTACAGGTAGAAAAAAGAATGTTATTGTTTTAAAAAATGGTAAAAATATTTATCCAGAAGAATTAGAGTCTTTAATTAATAATTTGATTTATGTTAGTGAAAGTATGGTTTTTGGTTTACCAAAAGATGATGATTTATTATTATCTGCTAAAATTGTTTATAATAAAGATTATATACAAGAAACTTATCCTAATATAACTGAAAAAGAACTTTATGATATGATTTGGAGTGATATTAAAAAGATTAATTCTTCTCTTACAAATTTTAAACATATAAAGCATATTATAATTACTGATGAACCTATGATTAAGACTTCTACTGCAAAGATTAAAAGATTTCAAGAAATTGAAAAAATAATTAAAGAAAATGATAAATAAGAAAATTGTGCGTTAACGAAAGCAAAGCTTTCGACGCACACATGTGCATTTTGCTTCGCAAATATGCACAGCCCAATGTAAATTAACCTTTTTGTATACAGAAAAATCTTCGATTTTTCCTATACAATAAAAAAAACTACAAGAGAGAGCTGATAATCATTCAAAAATTTGAGTGACGCGCAGTATGGAAGGACTTTATAACATTTAAAATATTTAAATAATTAGTATTTTAAAATATACACTAGATATATTTTATTGCGAGTCCGACCAGCAAGGAACGGTAATTTTTTAATGATTATACAAGCTCTCTTGTTGTGCATTATTAAAAAAATCTAATTAAAAAATCTTG
>CANQOW010000055.1 GCA_947625545.1 uncultured Clostridia bacterium | reverse complement strand
TATTTGTAGAAGGAACAATGCTTGGAATATTAACATTATTTGCATTTAGTTTAGGTAATAAATTGTATGGTTTAGAAGTTGGTAGAACTATGGCATTTGTATCATTAGGAATGCTTGAATTAGTACATTGTTTTAATATAAAATCTGATGAATCTTTATTTAAAACTGGAATATTTAATAATAAATACTTAATTGGTGCTTTCTTATTAGGAACAGTATTACAAGTTGGTGTAGTTTGCATACCAAGTGTTGCTGAAGTATTTAAGTTAGTACAATTAAATCCTATTCAATGGTTGTATACTGCTTTAATTTCAATTTCTCCTATTTTTATTATTGAAATTCAAAAGAAATTTAATGAAATTAAATTTGGAAAAGTTGTGTATCAATATAAAAATGCGCAGTAAGTTTAATATAACAAAAACCACTAATATAAAAAATTAGTGGTTTTAACTTTATATTTTTTTGTAGATTAATGTCGAAATTTTTTTGTTGACAAAAGTTAAATTATGTTATATAAATTATATAATGTAATCTAAAAAAATATTTTTTATAAAGTTTAAATTAAAAATAAATTTTTTCAAAGAATACAATTATTTAAGCAACTTTAGTATTAACAAAATAAAATCAAAGACGTTTCAGTCTAAAAAAATCAAAAAATATATTTGACAAAAATATAACAAATATGTTATAATGGAGATGGTAAAAATAAAAGAAAACGAAATAGTGTTTTATAACGACGAAAAAGGAAATAATGAAATAAAAGAATACCTAAAAAAATTAAATTATACTAAGAAAAACAATAAAGATAGTAGAATAAAATTTAATAAAATAATAGCATATATTAGAATGTTAAAAGTTACAGGAATATCACTTGGAGAGCCATATATAAAGCATATTGATTATGAAATATGGGAACTAAGACCATTAAGAGATAGAATATTTTTTGCAAAAATAAATAATAATAAATTTGTATTATTAAGCATATATGTAAAAAGTACAAAAAAAACACCAAAAGCAGAAATAAAGAAAGCAAAAGAGTATTTAAAAAAATATAAGAATAGGAGTAATTAGTAATGAATAGAGAAGAAAATTGGGAAGATTTTGAAAAAACTTTAAATATTTCTCCAGAATCAGAAGAAGAAATTAGACTTGAAATGGAAATAATAAATGCAACATTAAAAATAAGAGAGCAGAAAAAGTTATCTCAAAATGAATTAAGTAAAATAACTGGTATAAAACAATCTGCAATAGCAAGAATAGAGAATTCTAAACATTCACCAACAATAAATACTCTTATTAAATTATTATATCCTATGGGTTATACACTAGGTGTTATACCAATTAATAAAAATAAAAAAACTCAACGAAATTAAATTTGGAAAAGTTGTGTATCAATATAAAAATGCACAGTAAAATTCATAAAAAATATAGCAAATTTCCAAAAAATAGTGTATAATAGAAGAATGAAAAAGAGGGATAAAAGTGAATTCTATTATAAAAATATTTTCAGAAAATGAAAAAGCAAAAGACTACATAGAAAATATAAAAAATAAAGTAAGCCCAATAACAATATTGGGCTTAACTGACGTATCAAAAACATGTATAATAAATCTAGCAAAAGAAGCAACAAAAAGACCAGTATGTATAATTACATACAATGAAATACAAGCAAAAAAATTAATAGAAGACTTAAAATATTTTAATGAAAATGTTGTATATATACCAAAAAAAGAAATAGTAACTTATGACTATATATCAGAAAGTAAAGACTTATTATACGAAAGAATAGAAGCAATAAATAGAATATATATAGAAAAAGCAGAAATAGTAGTAACAACAATAGAAGCAATAATGCAACCAATAATACCAAAAGAAATTTTATATAAAGACATATTAGAATTTAAAGAACAAAAATCTTTTAATTTAGAAGAACTAAAAGAGAAATTAATAAATTTAGGGTATGAAAGAGCAGAATTAATAGAAGGCAGAGGGCAATTCAGTATTAGAGGAGGAATAGTAGATATATCAATCTCTAACACTAAAGGAATAAGAGTAGAATTTTGGGGAGACGAAGTAGATTCTATAAGAATATTTAATATATCTTCACAAAGATCAATAGAAAATATAAAAGAAGTAAAAATATATCCTGCACATGAATACATCTTAGAAAAGAACATAGAAAAAGTATGCGAAAAAATTAAAGAAAAATATCAAGAAAATGAGCAATTACTAGAAGACTTAGAACAAATATCAAATGGAAATTTTGAAGGAAAAATAGATAAATACTTTAATAGTTTTTATTCAAAAAAAGCGAATTTATTAAGTTATTTACAAGATAAATATTTAATATTTTTAGATGAAGAAGGAAAACTAAAAGCAAGGTCAGAAAACATTATAAACGATAATAAACTTGTAATAAAAACATTAATAGAAAAAGAAAAAATAATACCAAATATATTACAAGAAATGTACGAATATTTAGATATAGAAGATATTTTAAAAAAACAACAAATAACATATTTAGAAAAAAATGATATTGTATCTAATAAAATAAATACATATAACTTTACATTTAGGGAAATAAATTACACTAAAAACAGTATGGAATTATTATTAGAAGAAATAATAAATGCAGTAGATGCCGAAAAAAGAATAATAATACTAGGTGGAAACGAAGAAAATGCAAAAAAAGTTTCTTTGTTACTATTAGAAAACGAAATTCCACATAAATATATTGAAAAATTAGACAAGCAAATAGAAGCAGGAAAAGTAATAGTAACTCCTGGCTTACTTTCAACAGGTTTTGAAGCATTTGATATGAATTTAATGGTAATTTCAGGAGAAGAATTATTTAATAAAGAAACAAGAAAAAGAAAAAAATCAAATGCAACATTTAATCAAAGTGAAAAGATAGTATTTGCTGATTTAAAAGTAGGAGATTATATAGTTCATAAAACACATGGAATAGGAATTTTTATTGGTGTAAATACTATAAAAGCAGATGGAATTGTTAAAGATTATATAAAAATAAAATATAGAGATGATGACATTCTATATATTCCAACAAATGCATTAGATAATATTAGAAAATATATAGGTGCAGGAGAAGCAGACATTAAATTAAATAGGTTAGGAAGTAAAGAATGGGAACATACAAAAGCAAAAGTAAAATCTAATTTAAGAGAAGTAGCAAGAAATTTAATAGAATTGTATGCAAAACGTCAAAAAGTTAAAGGTTATGCATTTAGTCCAGATACACCATGGCAAAAAGAATTTGAAGATAGTTTTCCATATACAGAAACAGATGACCAATTAAGATGTATTGAAGAAGTAAAGAAAGATATGGAACAACAAAAGCCTATGGATAGATTACTTTGTGGAGATGTTGGTTATGGAAAAACAGAAGTAGCATTAAGAGGTGCATTTAAAGCGTGTATGGACCAAAAGCAAGTTGCATATTTAGTTCCAACTACTGTACTTGCAGAACAACAATATCAAACCTTTAAAGAAAGAATGAAAGATTACCCTATAAAAATTGAATTACTTAATAGATTTAGAACAAGAAAAGAACAAGAAAATATAGTAAAAAATTTAAAATTAGGTGAAGTAGATATTGTTATAGGAACTCATAGGATATTAAGTAAAGATGTTGAGTTTAAAGATTTAGGGCTATTAATAATAGATGAAGAGCATAGATTTGGTGTTAAAGATAAAGAGAAAATAAAGGAATTAAAAAATAGTGTAGATGTATTAACAATGACAGCAACTCCAATTCCAAGAACGTTACACATGTCTATTGTTGGAGTAAGAGATATGTCTGTTATATATGAGCCTCCACAGAATAGAAAACCTGTACAAACTTATGTATTAGAATATGATGAAGACGTAATTCAAGAAGCAATTTTAAAAGAAATTGAAAGAGGGGGTCAAGTTTTTTATTTATATAATAGAGTAGAAAATATTCAAAAAAAGGCATTAGATGTTCAAAGATTAGTTCCAGAAGCAAAAGTAGGGTATGCACATGGAAAAATGACTGGTAATGAACTAGAAGAAATAATGTTTGACTTCATAAATCAAAAAATTAATGTTTTAGTTTGTACAACTATTCTAGAATCTGGAATAGATATACCAAATGCAAATACTATAATTGTAGAAAATGCAGATAGATTAGGTTTAGCACAGTTATATCAAATTCGTGGTAGAGTAGGAAGAAGTAATATTCAAAGTTATGCATATATAACTTATAAAAGAGACAAACTATTATCAGAAGTTGCAGATAAGAGATTAAAAGCAATAAAAGAATTTACTGAATTTGGCTCAGGCTTTAAAATAGCAATGAGAGACTTAGAAATTAGAGGTGCAGGCAGTTTATTAGGTGAAGTTCAACATGGACATATAGACCAAGTAGGTTATGATACTTATTGTAAATTATTAGATGAAGTTGTAAAAGAAATGCAAGGAGAAACAGTAGAAGAAGAAATTGATGTTCAAATTGATATTAATGTTTCAAGTTTTATACCAGATGAATATATAGAAAGTGGTAGTCAAAAGATAGATATATACCAAAATATTGCTTTATGTAAGACAAAAGAGGATATTCAAGATATTACAGATGAAATGATAGATAGGTATGGCGATATTCCAAGTGAAGCAGAAAATTTATTAAAAATTGCAGAAATTAAGCAATTATGTAGAAAGGCAAATGTTATAAAAATTATGCAAAAACAAAGAAATATTGTATTTTATTTTGACTATAATAAATTTAATTTTGATATAGTAGATTCATTAATAAAAAAATATAAGAATAAAATTCAATTTTCTGCTGCAAAAGAACCTTATATAACTTATAAACTAAATACAAATGGTGATTTAGAAGTGTTAAAGGAGATAAAGGAGTTTTTAGAAAATGCAAGTAATAACGAGTAAAGATAATGAGCTTATTAAAGATATTAGAAAGTTAAAAGATAAAAAATATAGAAATTTAACTAATAAATATATAGTGGAAGGAATAAAAATAATTGAAGAAGCAATAGAGGCAAATGCAAATATAGATACAATAGTAGTATGTGAAGATTGTGTTAAAAATGGTGAAATTGAAGCAAAATTATTATATGAAATTGCAAAATACAATTGTGTGTATGTTACAGAAAAAATATATAATTTAATAACAGATACAACTACTCCACAAGGAATACTTGCAGTTATAAAAAAGGATGAAAACGAAAAAAATATAGATTTTTCACAAGATTTAATTGTAGTTTTAGATGGAATACAAGATCCGGGAAATTTAGGAACAATTTTAAGAACAGTAGATAGTGTGGGGCTAACACAAATTATAGTTTCAAAAAATACAGCAGATGCTTTTAGCCCTAAGGTTGTTCGTTCAACAATGGGAGCAATTTTTAGAGTTAATATAATTGAAAGTGAAAATTTAGTGCAAACATTAAAAGAAATAAAAAAGCATAAATTCAAAGTATTATCTACATCATTAGAAACAGATAATAATTTTTATGATATAAATTTGAACAAAAATGCAATAGTTATTGGAAATGAAGCAAATGGAGTTTCAAAAAATGTTTTAGAAGTAGCAGATAATTTAGTAAAAATTCCAATGTTAGGTAAAACAGAGAGTTTAAATGCTTCTGTTGCAACAGGTGTAATTCTATATGAATATGTGAGACAGAAAATAAAATCAAAGTAAAATATTAAAAAAGTTTTAGAATATTACTACACTATTTAAGCCTATGAAAAGATAAAAAATTTTAGACTATCAAATATATGTAAAATTAATTTATCTAGTAAGATATATTAAAAACCTTAAGCCTTTTTGTATATTTTTTGAAAAATAATATCTGACAGTCCGAGAGACCGGGAATACCCGTGAGCGTGTCAGAATTATTTTGAAAAAAATACTACAAAAAATAGGCTTAAGTAGGTAAAAATAAAACAGTCTAAAATTTTTTAATTTATATAATTATCTATCTATTCTTTAATTAGTAAATCCAATATTTGAGGATATATTTTTTCTGAATTTTTCTTCCAATTTTCTGTAATTTTTTTTGCTTGCTCACAATCAGTTGCAATAGTTTTTACTTCAAAGATAGTAGAACTATTTTCAATAATTTTGCAAGTAACAATAAATTCTTTTAAACCAAAAGGCTCAAATTCAGAAGTAATAGAAATAGAATTTTCAATTTCATTTAATTCAGGTTTAATTTTATTATCAATGGCTAATTTTTTAATTCCAGGCAAAATATCATTAGTTAATTCTAAAGTTTTTATTCCTGACTGAGTAATTTTATATAACTTTTCATTTTCTCTTAAAATTTCAGTAATATATTTATTCTCCATTAAATCTAATAAAAACTGTTGAAAATAAAAGTAGTTCATATCGTCTATGGATAATACTAATTGAAAAAGTACAATACTTGTAACAGGCTTTTGTATTTTGTTTAATATGTATAATATTAAAACTTTACATTCTGCTAGTTTTTCGTCATCAGATGCTAATTTCAATTTAAATACCTC
>CANQOW010000054.1 GCA_947625545.1 uncultured Clostridia bacterium | reverse complement strand
AATTACAAATTATTACGCAGTTATGTTGAGAAGCGAAATGCACTTTTTTGATATTTGAATTAAACTAAACGTAAAATTAAACTAAAAATAATTTTAAGCCGAAGGTAGCAAGCGGAAACATTGTCTAAACTCAAAACAAATATAAATTTAATAACGACAAAAAGAGTTAATTTATTTATATGCGTAATGGCATTACAAACATATAAACAAAATTAACTCTGCTTATTTTACTTATTAAATTATTTTCTAAACTTAAAAATGACGCAATAATTCTATATTCTAAACATATTGTGTGTGTGTGTGTGTGTACAGTATCAACGACTTCAAGGCTTGCTATCATTTTTATTTTCCTCCTTCTTTTGTATTTTTATTTTTACTTGCAATTTTATTTTATACAAACTTTAATAGATTGTCAATAGTTTTTAAAATTTTTGTTGCATTTTCAAACTTGCACATTTTTAACATTGTGATTTGCGTCTTTTTTATAACTTATATAATCTAATAATCCCATTTTTATAATAGTGCAAATAGGTACTGCTAAGAACATTCCTAAGATACCAAAATATGCACCACCTACTGTTACTGAAAAGATTACTAAAATTGGACTTATCATTAATGATGAACCTGTAATTTTAGGATTTATTACATTTGCATCAATTTGCTGTAAAATTATAATAACTATTGTTACCCATATTGCTTGAGAAATTCCACCAGTTAATATTGTAATTAAAATTGCAATAGCAACTGCAATAATCGCTCCTAAATATGGTATCATATTAAATAAACCTATCATAAAGCCTAATAATACAGCATATTTAACTTTCATTAATAATAATGCTATTGATATTATTACCCCAACTAAGATTGAATCTATTAATTGGCTTGATAAAAATTTAAAAAATACTTCATTTGTTTTTCTAAAATATAAACCTATATTTTTGTATGTTTTATGCTTGAAAATTGCTGAACTTAAGTTTCTTGCAAAATTTAATATTTCTCTTCTTTCTAGTAAAATATATATAGAAACTATTATTGAAACAAAGAAATCAAAAATTCCCGTTGCTATATTTATTACACCTTTTGCATATTGTGTAATTGTTTCCATACTAAAAATTTGACTTAAATCTATGTCTTGTAAGCCTTTAATAATTTCTTCTGCATTTATTTTATTTAAAATAGAATCTTCATCTGCATTTTCTATTGTATTTAATGCATTATCATAATATGAAGGTAAATTATTAAATAAATCTGTTATACTTTGCGAAATATTAGGTATAATAAATTTTATTACTAAAATACATAAAATTATAACTATTACATAAACAGTAAATATACCTAACCCTCTTGCTTTTTTTGATATAAATTTTACTTTACTTTTTCTATATATACTCTCCATTTTTCTACTTGGAATATAAAATATATATGCAAGTAATAATGCTATTATAAATGGCATTAAGATATTAAATAAATTTCCTATAAAATTTGTTATTTCATTGAAACTATCTAATGTTTTATATACTAATATTACTGCTACTGCAAATGTAAACCAGTATATCCATTTTACCCAACTTTTATCTTTTTTCTCCATAATTCTCTCCTTTCTTTATTCTATTACTAATTCTACTGGACAATGGTCACTACCATATACCTCAGAATGAATTTTTGCTTCTTTTATTTTTTCTTGTATATCTTTTGATACTATAAAATAATCTATTCTCCAGCCTATATTTTTTTCTCTTGCTTTACCCATATATGACCACCATGTATATGCATCTGTCTTTTCTGGATATAAATATCTATATGTATCTATAAAATTGCTAGATAATAATTCTGTCATTTTATTTCTTTCTTCGTCTGTAAAGCCTGCATTTCCTCTATTTGTTTTAGGATTCTTTAAATCTATTTCTTGATGTGCAACATTTAAGTCTCCACACATTATTACAGGTTTTTCTTTATTTAAGTTTATTAAGTATTTTCTAAATGCGTCTTCCCATACCATTCTATATTCTAATCTCTCTAATTCTCTTTTTGAATTTGGTGTATAACAATTTACTAAATAAAATTTTTCAAAGTCAAGTGTTATTATTCTTCCTTCTTTATCGTGTTCTTCTATTCCCATTCCATAAGTTACTTTTTTTGGTTTTATTTTTGTAAATATTGCTGTTCCTGAATATCCTTTCTTTTCTGCACTATTCCAATATTGCTCATATCCTTCAACAGATATTTCTGCTTGTCCTTCTTGCATTTTTGTTTCTTGTATACAAAAAATATCTGCATTTTCTTTTTTAAAAAAATCCCAAAAATCTTTTTTTATTACTGCTCTAATTCCATTTACATTCCAAGATATTAGTTTCATATTTTTTCTTCCTTTTATTTTTAGAATTATATATTGTTACAACTAATCTATAATGCCAAATGCAGAAGTTTAATATATATTTTTAGAAAGAAAAGTTCGTTAAGCCTGCTGCTTACGGATTACCCTAAAACCTGACGAATTTTCTTGAGAAAAATATATATTAAACTTCTGCCAATTTGGCATAGTTTATGTATATTATAACTATATAATATCATATTTTTTTACATAAGTGAAGGGGTTAATTAGATTTTGTATCTAATTCAAAATAAAATTCTACTCCATTTTCTCTATTTATAACACCAAAATCATTGTTATATTTTTTCATTATTGCTTTTACTATTGATAAACCTATGCCAGTTCCTCCATCTGTTCTTGTTCTAGCTTCATCTACTTTATAAAATCTATTCCAAATTCTTGTTAAGTCTTCTTTTTTTATGTTTTCTCCTGTATTGAATATTGATATTCTCACTTTTTCATTTTCTTTTATTTCACTGCTTATAACTAATTTCTTCTCTCCATTTATTTCTTTTGAATATTTTATTGCATTTGTTATATAATTATTTACTACTTGTTCTATATAAAATGCATCTGCATAAACATTTAATGGTTTTTCTAATTTAATTTCTGTTTGAATATTATTATCTTGTATTAATAATTTTGATTTTCTTACCGCTTCTTCTATTAATTCTGTTAAATCAAAATTTGTATTATTAAATTCTCTATCTCCATATTCAAGTTTCATTAATTCTAATAATTGTTTAACTAAAGTATCCATTTTATTTGCTTCATCTAAAATTACATTTGCGTAAAAATTTTTGCTTTCTTCATCTGTTACAACATTTTCTACTAAACCTTCCGCATACCCTTGTATTAATGCTATTGGAGTTTTTAATTCATGTGATACATCCGATACAAACTGTTTTCTCATTTCATCTATTTTTGATTTTTTTTCAATATCTTTTTCTAATTCTATATTTGTTTCTTGTAATTCAGTAATTGTTTTTTCTAGTTTATCTGACATAGTATTTATACTTCTACCTAGATTATTTATTTCGTCTTCTGTATCTTTTACAATATATTTTTGACTAAAATCTAATTTTGACATTTTATTTGCTATTCCTTCTAGTTCGGCTATTGGTTTTGTAAATTTTTTTGCTATTACTAATGCTATAATTGCACTAATTATTATAGTTATTCCACCTAATAAATATAAAAATCTATTTGATATATTTACACTTTCTTGAATTAATGATACTGGCATTCTTATATATAAAATATATCCATTATCTAAAACTGCTGTAAGTAATATATATGTTAAACCATTTGGAAAATTTGCAGTTCTTCTAATATTTATTTTTTCATCTAAGTATAATATATTTTTACTATCAGTTATTTTAAAATCTTTATCTATACTTGAAATGAAATCCCTATTTGAAGAATATATATTTATATTATTTTCTCCTTTTATTAATATATCGAAATTATTACTTATTGCAATTTTTTCTAATTCTAATTCTTTATTTTCTACTTCTTCTGGATTATTATAATAATTATTTATATATTTATATGCATTTAATAATTTTTGCTCTTTTGAATATAAATAATATTTTTCTAAAATTATATTATTTGCTAAAATTAAAAATGCAATTATTGTTAATATCGTTATACTTAATATTAAAAATAATTTCATTTTTACAGACATTTTTTTATTCATTCTTTTACCTCAAATTTATATCCTATTCCACGTATTGTTTCAATATATTTTCCTTTTTTTCCTAATTTATGACGAATTTTTTTAATGTGACTATCTATAGTTCTAGAATCTCCATAAAAGTCATAATTCCATACATTGTTTAATATTTTTTCTCTTGATAAAGCAATTTTTGAATTATCTACTAAATATTTTAATAATTCATATTCTCTTAAACTCATTTCTACTGGCTTATTGTCTACTCTTACTGTTCTCCCATCTGTATCTATTTCTATTCCACCATAGTTTTCTACATTGTTTTTATTTCCCATTGCTCTTTTTAATAATGCTTCTACTCTTGCTACTAATATTTTGGGGCTAAAAGGTTTTGATATATATTCATCTACCCCTAATTCAAAACCAAACAATTCATCTTGTTCTTCTCCTCTTGCTGTAAGCATTATTACAGGTACATTAGATGTGTTTCTTATTCTTCTTAATACAGACCAGCCATCTAATTTTGGCATCATTACATCTAATAATACTAAATTTATTTGATTTGCATTTTTTTCAAAAATTTCTAAGGCTTCTTCTCCATTTTCTGCTTCTAATATTTTATAATCTTTTTTAATTAAAAAGTCTTTTATTAATTTTCTCATTCTTGATTCATCATCAACAATAAGTATTGTTATATTATTCATAATATTGCTCCTAATAATATTAATTTATTAATATTGTAGTACATTTTTGTGTTCTATGTGTGAATTAATTGTTATTTTTTAATAATAATGAATAATGAAAAATAAATAATTTTAATTACTCATTTTTCATTATTCATTAACTTTGCTCCCAACGTAATAATTTTATATCCTTATATGCATCTAGAACTTTTATGTATTTATTATATTCCTCTTCCCACAATGTATTTGGCACTTTATCAAATGCATTAAATACTTTTTCTGCTTCCATTAAAAAAATTAATTGTTGTTGTGGTGATAATTTATCATAATTTTTTGAAAAATTATATAATCTATCTAATAAGTCATTTGCTTGTATAAAGTCCCAAAAATCTTTTATATTCATTCCTGCCATCTTTATTTGCATTACTGCTAATACAATTAATGCTACAATTATAAATAATAGTACAAATATTATTGATAACATTTCCATTATTTTTCTAATTCACCTTCTCTTTTGAATTATTTATTTCTCCTTCTATTTACTACATATGAACTTCCCATCACTGATTTTGCTACATGTTTTACTTGTGCTCCTACTTCTCCTATTTCTAGTGTATTTTTAAATCTTCCTCTATCTACTTCTACAACTCCGATTGATATTGATGTTAAAGGTATTTCCTCTATTACTCCTCTTCTATTTGGTACTTCTAAATATCCTCTTTTTTTATCTTCTTCTGAAAAATATTCTTGAATTTTTATATCAAATTCACAAATTATATTCTGGCATACAATTTCGTGTTCTTCTTTTGGTACTATTGCTATAAAATCATCTCCACCTATATGACCTATAAATGTATTATCTAACTCTTGATTGTGTATGTTTTTTGCTATTATTCTCGCTGTTAATTTTATTACTTCATCTCCTTTTGAGAATCCATAAGTATCATTATATTCTTTGAAATGGTCTAGGTCTATATATAATATTGAAAATTCTTCTCTTTTTAATATTCTTTTCTTAAATTCTGCTTGTATTTGTACATTTCCAGGTAAACCAGTTAATGGACTTACTGTTCTATTTGAATGCATTAATCTTATAATATTTTTTATTGTATAATAAAATACTGTATTATTTACTGGTTTTTTTATATAATATTCTACAGCAGTTTCTAATACTTTAATTCTATGTTCATCATCTTTATTTGAAGTTATAACTATTATTGGTGTTATACTATTATCTTCATTATCTCTTATTCTTTTACATAGTTCTATTATATCTGATTTAATATTATCTTCATGTATTATTATTAATGCAGGTATATCTTGTAATGCAATTTCTAATTCTTCTGTTTTAATGCTTTTTAATACATATGATTTCTCTTCTTTATATAATTCTTTTAATTCTTTTATTAATTCTTTTTCATCTTCAATTATATATATTTCTTGAGACATTTTCTTTTCTCCCTTATTTTATTCTATCTTTTATTTCTCTTATTTCTTCTAATTTCTGGCTTAAAAATTCTGTTATTTTTTCAGATTTCATTGTTGGAAAGGCTTTCTTTAATCTTGTTGTTTGTTTTAATAACTTATATTTCAATACACGTTGTTGTTCTTGTAATTTTTCAACTAACTCTTGTATATTTGTTGAATGTTCTTTGTTTAATTCTTTTAATTTTTCTTTTATTGTTTCATTTAATTCTTTTAATTTTTCTAACTTCTTGTCTAATGTTTTTAATTTAATTACACTTTGTATAGAATCTCCTACTATAAAAGCAGATAAAATTGCTACTATAATTATTAATATATTTTGTGGTATTAAATCTATTTTTGATGCTATATATGGATGTA
>CANQOW010000053.1 GCA_947625545.1 uncultured Clostridia bacterium | reverse complement strand
AGGTATAAATTGAACTAAAATTAAAAATAAAATTAGAATATCAATTTTTGTTAATTTTATTTCATTATTATCTTTTAAATTTTTTATAATTACAATTAAGCACAATATATTAAAACATACATTTGCTATTTGTATATTATTTTGTAAGGGACTTCCAACCAATAAAAAACTATACAATAAAATTATACAAAATAATATAACAAATATTAAATTAAAATTTATTTTTTTTAACATATTAAACTGCTCCTTCTCCTTTAAATACAACAAATATTGCTTTAAAAAATATTTTTATATCTAACCACAGATTCATATTGTCTACATAATATAACTCCATTTTAATTCTCTCTTCGTATGTAGTATCTGCTTTTCTATTTACTTGCCAATATCCAATAAGTCCCGGTTTTACACTTAATAATTTTTCTTTATTTTCTTCATATTTTTCTAATTCTTTTTTTACAACAGGTCTTGGTCCTATAATTGTAAGTTCTCCTTTTAATATATTAAAAATTTGCGGAAGTTCATCTAAATATGTTTTTCTTAAAAATTTTCCTACTCGAGTTACTCTAGGATCCTTTTTTAACTTATAATTTTCTTCAAATTCTATTTTTTGTTCTTCAGTAAAATCTTTAATTAAATCTTCTGCATTTTCTACCATTGTTCTAAATTTATAAATATTTATTTCTTTTCCATCTTTTCCTATTCTTTTATGTACAAAAAATACTTTTCCTTTTGAATCTAGTTTTATTATAATAGCAATAATTAGAAAAAATGGTATTAATATAACTATTGCAATACTAGATAATACAATGTCAAGTATTCTTTTTGTTATTAAGTAAGTATTATTATATATTTTTACTGCTTTAATTAAAGTTTTACTAATTTTTTGGGATATTTGAATATTGTTTTCTTCTTTCTGTGTACTAATACTCATTTTTGCTTGTATGATATATTTAATAATTTAAATAATCATACACTCCTTTCTTTTTTTTAATAATTGTTTTTTAATTGCACATATACTAGCGAACTTTCATAAGATTTTATGAAATCATCTAATTCTCTTTCTTTTCTTGTTACTCTAACATAAGAATCTTTTGATAAAATACTTGTATCAAATTTAATATCTCCCCCTTGAAGTCTTCCTGAATTTTTTGTAACTACTTCTTGAACATTAGATGGTTCATCTGGTATGTAATTATACATTATTTCTGAATTTGTATCAAAATTATTATATATATAATTTCCTTGAAAACATTTATATTCTTCTGGAACTTTTTCTTCTCTACTATTTGCAAGATATGCATCAAATTGGATAGCATCTTCATTTGCATATACGGTTTCTTTATTTTTTCCTTTAAATAAATTGTTATATGCTTTTATCATTCCACCATCTTCTCCAGACATTTTTAAACTAGGAACATCTGAGCCTTGGCTTGATATTAAAATAGGAGAATTGCAGTCTTTAAAAACATTTTCTTCTGCGAAAATTGAAGCATTCATTGAAGCGCCAATACAATATTTAGAACAACTATCATAATAATTATTATAAATATGTACTGATGCATATCTTACGCGAGGTAAACGCTGGTCTGAATGGTCAAACCAATTATGATGATATGTAATATAATCTAAATCATCAATTAAGCCACATAATGACGTTTTACCTGAATCATAAAAATGATTATAAGATATTGTTATATACTTACTTGCTTTAATATCAACAGAGCCATCTCCTTTAAATTTATTTTCGCCTGTATCATTATTTTCTCTTTCTTCTCCATAAAAGAAATCGTTATTATGTATCCAAATATTATTATTATCTTTTTCTATTCCAATTGCGTCTTCATAGAAAAACATAAATCCTAAATTTCTAATTTCTATATTTGAAGAATTTAACAATAATATTCCAATTCCATTTAAAGTTGCATCATTTCCAATCCCTTCTATTGTAACATTATTACATTCATTTATTAATATAGATATATTTTCACTTTCTAAACCATTTACATCTTGTCTATCAATTTTACCTATAATTCTAATAATTAAATGTTTAGAAATTGCTTCTTCTTTCCATTTTTGTAAAATATCGCATAATCCTATTGCTTCTATTTTTTCATTATTATTATTTGTAATTTCTAGTTTAATTGTATTGACATTTTCTTTACATATATAAACAATTTTAGCATCATCTTGAGCTTGTCCATTTTCTAAATACCCACCTGAAGAATTTCCTCCATTTGTAGAATTTCTAGAAAAAGAAAAACCTTCTCTTATATTTGATTTTACACTAATTTTTTTAGTAGTTACTGGTAAAATAATCATACTAGACACTGGTTCTATTTTTAATATATATTCTCCTTGTTCTAAACCAACTACATCTGCTCTCCAGTAATATTTATTATCTTTTTTGTATTTTCTAATTAATTCAGTATCAATTTGCTTATAATTATCTTCATTTACGTTTTTTATATAAACATTATATGATTCTATTTTTTCATTATCATTCCACGTAACATAAGCACTTTCAAAACCTCCACCTTTTTCTATTATATATAATTGTCTTGTATTCATTTTATATATAAAATATGTTAAAGTTAAGGCGCATATAATTATTACAATTATTATAATAAATTTTTTTACATTCATTGCTAAATTCCTCAAATATTTTTTTCTATTACTCCATAATAACTACAATTACATTTATTTAATGTACATATTAGTTTTTCGGTTGGTAGACTTAAAATTTCATTTTCTTTCATATCTCCTATTTTAGTTTCTATAGGAGATGCTAAACATCTTGAAACAATACCTAAATTTGAAATATTTATACTATTAATTCCAATATCACATAAATACCCTTTAGGATTAAAAGAATTTTCATCTTCTAATTGTAAAGATATTTTGTTCATATTAGATAAGTAATAAATTTTGTTGTTATTTGTAACAACTTTTAATAATTCTTTTTCTTGAGTTTTTTTCCTTAGTTTATTTTTTAAATTATCTGAAATAGATTTGTTATAATCTTTTATTACTATATAATTTATTGTTCTTGCTCTTCCAATATATTTTCTTTTAAATTTTTTATAATCTTTATATTCTTTATCTTCACATATTGGATAATTTACATTAACAAATATTTTTCCATTTTTTGTTTTACTTTTAACTTTTATTTTTTTGTCTTTATATTTTTTTATTTTCTTATAAAGTTTACTTGTTCTTAAAATTCTTCGTAATGTTTTTTCTTTTTTACATATAATTCCAATTTTCTCCATAAATTCTTCTTCAGTTGTAAATTTTTTATAATAACTTGCAGAAATTGTAAGATATCTTGCATATTCATAATTTTTATTAAGTAATTCTACAATTTTTTCTAATGTTTCTTTATTAGTTGATAAATTAGTTGTTATATGAATATTAATTTGTCCTTCAAATTTACAGTTTAATAATTTTTTTAATATTTCTAAAAAATCTTTTAAAATTGTAATTTCTCCGCCAATTAAATAAATAATTACCATCTTATATTTTTTATTCAACTTTTTTTCTATTAAATTAACAATATTATTACATATTTTTTCTCTAATTTCAATAGTTTCTCCTTTACTTTTATTTACATGTTGATTTTTATTTCCCTGTATACAAAAATCGCAATTATAGTTACAAAGGTATGTTAATTGCCATCTTATTGTAAAGACTTCTTTTGTATTAGATAAATTTTCTATTTTAACAATATCTGTACTTTTCATATTTCTATTCTCCTAATGTTAATATAAACATTTAACAAGAAAAAATCAAAATGATATATTTATTTTTATACCATTTTGATTTTTAAAAATTTTCTCAAAATTATATAAAATAAATCTTTTTTTATCTAATTTTTTGTTTTTATTTTATACAATTTTTAATATATTGTCAATTAATTTTTTTAATTATTTTTTATAAAGAATTTTAATCTAAATTTGTGCATTAGAATTTATTCTATTACCCATAATGTACAATTCTCGCCTTTCTTTGAAATTTGAGATTTATATACATTTAGACCGCTAGTTATGTTATTTTCTAAATCTAAAACAAGAACTGGTCGCATTGGATATATATAATAAGTGTAGATCGGTGTAGGAGTACCCCTCGCCTTTATAATAAAACCATTTGTTTTTAATTCAACGTATTCTTCTGGTTTAGGATGTTTGATCGAACCATACCATGGTGTGGCTTCACCACGAAAACTATAAAGTTCATGACCGATTAACAATTGATTGATGAAAGTAATTACAATAATACTTCCAATAATAGAACTTTTCATTTCCATTTCCAATAATAATTTCTTCTATTTTATTATTATTAAAGTTATTATATTCGTCATAATAAAAATCGTCTACACTAAGATTTCTGCATTCGCTAAATCCATCTCCATATAAAGTATCACAGGCTTCATTTAAATTATCTACTACTTCACTTTCCAAATAACCATAATCTACCTGAAGTTCAGCTGTCGCTGGTTTTTCTGTTATTAACGTTATTTTTTCATTTTCTTCATCTATTGATAATACTCTCCAAAGTAATTCTTCACTTTCTAAATGTTCTTCATAAAAGTCACAACTTCTTTCTGTCGACATATTATATTGAACATAATCTCCTATTTTTATATATTGCATTAAATCTAATAATGGATTATTTGAATTATTTGAAACTTCAAAATTTATTTCAGTATCTCCATCTAAAATTAAAACTGGTCGCATTGGTAAATATGAACAACTTATAACTATCTCATCATACGAAGAATACTTACGGTTCCATCTTCTTTGCTCTATTAAATTTGTCTCATTTTCCCAATTTCTATCATTGAAATTACTAATACAATATAATTTCTTATTAGATACATCTTTTAAATTTGTTATTAACATTGAAAAATAGTTAGATGTTGCAGATTTATCACATAATTCATTCCTATTTTCATATCTTTTTATTTTTGAAGTATTATAATAAAATCCTTCACGTCCATTTCCATTTACTAAAATCATTATTTTCGCATTATTTGCTGAAAAATCATTTACATCTAAATTTCTACATTCATGTTCTCCATCTCCATATAATGCATCACACGCTTTATTTAATTCGTTTATTGCTTGTTCATCTGTTTTTCCTTCTGGTATTATAAAACCTTTATTTGTTGGTTTTTCAGTTATTAATGTTAATTTTTTATTAACTTCATCTATTGATAATACTCTCCATCTTAACCTTTCACTTGTTAATTCAAATTCATCTTCTGTACCTTCCCATACTTTATACGTTGATGTTCCATCTGCCTCATTATAATATATATAATCTCCGACTTCTATTAATCCTTCATCTATTAAATCTTCTATTGGTCTTTCTTTACTTATAATTTCTGTATCTTCATCTAAAATCATAACTGGTCGTATTGGTAAATAATAATAATTTATATGTGAAAATCTTGGATCATTTGAATCATCAAATATTAATCGTCTTTTCTCTAAAAAATTCGTTTCTTCATGGTGATTCTTATCAGATTCATTACCATAACAACATAATTTATTAATTGAATTCGTTACCAACATTGTAAAATAATTTGAAATAATTTTGCGATTATCTTTTTCTGTTTTGTTTTCAAATATTTTTATTTTAGGAGTATTATAATAAAAATTTTCATTACCATTTCCTTTTACTAAAGTCATCAATTTTGCATTATCTGTTGAAAAATCATTCACATCTAAATTTCTACATTCATGTTCTCCATCTCCATATAATGCATCACACGCATTATTTAATTCAGTAATTGCATCCTCATCCGTTTTTCCTTCTGGTATAATAAATACATTACTCGTTGGTTTTTCTGTTATTAATGTTAATTTTTTATTAGTTTCATCTATTGATAACACTTTCCACCTTAAACTTTCACTTGGTAATTCAAATTCATCTTCTGTACCTTTCCATACTTTATATGTTGATGTTCCATTTGATATATGATAATTAAAATAATCTCCCTCATGTACTAAACCATTTTCTATTAAATATCCAACTGTTTCTTCTTGAAATTGAATTACTCCATTTTCATCCCATAATGTTCCTATATATTTTTCTGCATCACTTTTTAATATTTCTACATATAACTCTCCATTTTCATATATGTAATACTTTCTTTTGGTTTTTGTTTTTATTAATGTTTGTGTATTTACTTCTGCTTTTTTACCTTTTTCTTCTGTTTCAACACCTTCAATTTCTGTTATTATACCTTCTTTTTGTAAATACCCAAAATAATCTTTAGTTGTTTCATTCATACTATTTATTTCATATTTTGTTATTTTTACACTTATTGCTTCTCGTATTGTTTTTTCTTCATATACGTCTGTTGCTTTTTCTGTATTATTTAATACTCCTGTATTAATTACTACTCTTATTGTTATTCCTGCCAGTATAAGCAACACTATTATTGTTACTATTAATGCAATTAATGTAATACCTCTTTCTTTTAAAATTTTTTCTTTCATTTCTTTTAAAAACCTCCTTTAAATTTTTATTTTTTCTTTTCTTTTGTTTTTTATTCTTTTTTCTTGTTGTTACTTTGTTTCCGCTCGCTACCTT
>CANQOW010000052.1 GCA_947625545.1 uncultured Clostridia bacterium | reverse complement strand
AATAATGAATATATTGAAGTTGAATTTAAAGGTGAAAAAATAAATTATTTAATTGGATATAGGGGAGAAGTATTAAATTCATTGCAAGTAGTTTTATCTTCAATAGCAGGAAAAAATATTCAAGAAAAAATAAGGGTAACTGTTGATATTTCTGGTTATAAAGAAAAAAGAGAAAAAATTTTAATTTCACTTGCTCAAAAAGAAGCAAATAGAGTATTAAAAACTAGAAAATCGATTGCATTAGAGCCAATGACTGCTTATGAAAGAAAAATAATTCATACTGCTTTACAAAATCATCCAAAGGTTACAACTAAAAGTGTTGGAGAAGGAAATAATAGAAAAATAATTATATATTTAAAATAAATAGTTTAAAAAAAACAGAAGTCAAAGTTCCGTATTTTTTAAAATAAGAAAAACTTATTTTATTAGGGCTTTGACTTTTATTATATAAATTAAGAGGTGAAAAATGAGTACAATAGTTGCAATTTCAACTGCATCAGGAATAGGTGGAATTGGAATAATTAGAATGAGTGGAGAAAATACATTTAATATTTTAGATAAAATTTTTATTCCAAAAAATAAACAAAATATTACGGAAATAAAGGGTTATACAATTAAATATGGAAAAATAGTTGATAATAATAAACAAATAGATGAGGTATTAGTATCATATTTTAAAGCACCAAAAAGCTATACAACTGAAGATATGTGTGAAATTAGTTCACATGGTGGGCAAGTAGTAATGAAACAAATTTTAGAGGTATGTTTAAAAAATGGTGCGGAAATTGCAGAACCAGGTGAATTTACGAAACGTGCTTTTTTAAATGGTAGAATAGATTTATCACAAGCAGAATCAGTTATAGATATAATAAATGCAAAAACTTCAAAAGAGGCAGAGGCAAGTTTAAATCAATTAAATGGTTTTTTAAATAAAGATATTACAAAAATAAAAGAAAAAATTTATTCAATTATGGTAGATATTGAAGCATCTATTGATTATCCGGAATATGATATTGAAGAGGTTTCTAATAAAAAGGCATTAAATACTTTAATTGATGTAAAAAATGAATTAATAAAATTAGAAAATACTTTTTTAAATGGAAAAATAATAAAAGAAGGAATAAAAGTTGCTATAATAGGAAAACCAAATGCAGGAAAATCATCTTTATTAAATTTATTATTAAAAGAGGAAAGGGCTATTGTAACAGATATTGAAGGTACAACAAGAGATACTATTGAAGAATTTATTTCAATTAATGGTATCCCAATAAAAATAATTGATACTGCTGGAATTAGAAACGCGAATGATATTGTAGAAAAAATAGGTATTGATAAATCAAAAGATATTGCAAATAAAGCAGATTTAATTATAGCAATTTTTGATTCTAGTAAAGAATTAACAGAAGAAGATTTCGAAATTTTAGATATTATAAAAAATAAATTAAATATTATTATTTTAAATAAAATAGATTTAAAAAATAAAATTGATGAAAATAAATTATTAAAAATTAATAAAGATATAATAAAAGTTTCAATATTAAATAATGAAGGAGTAGATAAAATTTATGAAAAAATTTCTGAATTATTTAATTTAGAAAAAATTAATTTAGATAATAGTGTTACTATAACTAATGAAAGACATAAAAATGAAATTCTAAAAGCGAAACACAATATAGAAAATGCAATAAATTCGTTAAATGAAAATATGCCAATGGATATTATAACAGTATATATTAAAGAAGCATTAGAAAATCTAGGAAATATTACAGGAGAAAATGTTTCAGAAGATATAATTAATAATATATTTTCTAAATTTTGTTTGGGAAAATAAAAATATTAGTATATAAAAAAGACAAATAAATTATACAAAATAACAATAAATATTAAATACCACATAAAAATGAAGTAAAATTTTAAATGATTGTCAAAAAGAACAATAAAACACAATTTTTTGTTTCATAAGAAAATCAAAATATATAGTAATAATTGGAGGAAAAAATGAGTTATTATGCAGGAGATTATGATATAGCAGTAATTGGTGGTGGACATGCAGGGTGTGAGGCAGCACTTGCAGCAGCAAGATTAGGAATGAGAACATTAATGTTTTCTATAAGTTTAGAAGCAATAGCAAATATGCCTTGTAATCCACACATTGGAGGAAGTTCAAAAGGTCATCTTGTAAGAGAAATTGATGCTCTTGGTGGAGAAATGGGAAAAAATATAGATAAAACTTTTATACAAATTAAAATGTTAAATAAATCAAAAGGACCAGCAGTTTATTCATTAAGAGCACAGGCAGATAGAAAAATGTATCATATAGAGATGAAACATACTTTAGAAGAACAAGATAATCTTTTTATTAAACAAGCAGAAATTACAAAAATAAATGTTGAAGATGGAAAAGTAAAAAGTGTAGAAACTAATATTGGTGCTATATATAATGTTAAAGCAGTAATATTGGCAACTGGTACATATTTAAAAGGAAAAATTTTTATTGGAGAAGTTTCTTATGAAAGTGGACCAGATGGAGTATTTCCAGCAAATAAATTATCTCAATGTTTAAAAGATTTAGGTATAAATATAGTGAGATTTAAAACAGGAACACCTGCAAGGGTAAATAGAAAGAGCATAGATTTTTCTCAAATGGAGATACAAGATGGTGATGATGAAATAGAAATGTTTTCTTTTGAAGATGAAGTGAGAAATGTTAAACAATTACCATGTTATCTAACTTATACAAACGAAAATACTCATAATATAATAAAACAAAATTTAAATCGTTCGCCATTATTTTCAGGTCAAATAGAGGGAACAGGGCCTAGATATTGTCCATCAATAGAAGATAAAGTAGTAAGGTTTAGTGATAAACCTAGACATCAAATTTTTATTGAGCCAGTTGGTTTAAATACAAATGAAATGTACGTACAAGGAATGAGTTCATCTTTACCAGAAGATGTTCAAATACAAGTTTATAGGTCAATAAAAGGATTAGAAAATGTTGAGTTTACAAGACCTGCTTATGCAATCGAGTATGATTGTATAGATCCATCTCAATTAAAACTTTCATTAGAAATAAAAAATATATCTGGAATGTTTTTTGCAGGACAAATAAATGGAACATCAGGTTATGAAGAAGCAGCAGCACAGGGGATAATTGCAGGAATAAATGCTGCACAAAAAATAAAAGGAAAAGAACCATTAATTTTAAATAGGTCAGAGGCATATATTGGTGTTTTAATAGATGATATTGTTACAAAAGGAACAAATGAGCCATACAGAATGATGACTTCAAGAGCAGAATATAGATTATTATTAAGACAAGATAATGCAGATTTAAGATTAACTGAAATTGGTCATAATATAGGTTTAATTTCAGATGAAAGATATAATAAATTTTTAAATAAAAAGAATAATATATATAAAGAAATTGAAAGAATAAAAAATCTTACAATAAAACCTTCAAAAGGAATTAATGATTTATTAGTAAATAAAGGAACAACACCTATTACAACTGGTATAAAACTTGCTGAATTATTAAAAAGAACGGAAATTACGTATAAAGACTTAGAAATTGTAGATAAAGATAGACCAAAATTATCTTTATCAGAAATTGAAGAAATTCAAATTCAAGTTAAATATGAAGGATATATTAAAATGCAAGAGGCACAAGTTGAAAAATTTAAAAAATTAGAGCAAAAATTAATACCAGAAAACATTAAATATAGTGAAATAAAAGGGTTATGCTTAGAAGCAAGGCAAAAATTAGATAAATTAAAACCAAATTCAGTAGGACAGGCATCAAGAATATCAGGAGTTTCACCAGCAGACATATCAGTATTATTAATATATTTAGAACAATTAAAAAGAAGTTAAAAGGGGATAGTATGGAAGATTTTAAGAATTATTTTGAAGCATTATTAAATAAAATTAATATAACGCTTAATGATAAACAATATAATGATTTTTATTTATATATGAATGAATTAATAGAATGGAATAAAAATATTAATTTAACTGCAATTACAGAGGTAAATGAGGTTATTCAAAAGCATTTTATTGATTCTTTAACCATTTTAAAATTTACAAATGATAATAATAAAATAATTGATGTTGGTACAGGTGCAGGATTTCCTGGAATACCATTAAAAATAGTTAATAGTACATTAGATGTAACATTATTAGATTCATTAAATAAAAGGATATTGTTTTTAAATAATATTATTGAAGAATTAGGATTAAAAAATATAAAAACAATTCATTCAAGAGTTGAAGATACTGCAAATGATACACAATATAGAGAAAAATACGATATAGCAACATCTAGAGCGGTTGCACAATTAAATGTTTTATTAGAATATTTACTACCATTAGTTAAAGTAGGTGGTAAATGTATTTGTATGAAAGGTGGAAATATTGAAGAAGAAATAAATTCAAGTAAAAAAGCATTAAATATTTTAGGAGGAAAAATAGAAAAAATAGAAACATTTGAACTTCCAAATAGTGATATAAAAAGAAATATTATAATAGTAGAAAAAATAAATAATACTTCTAAGAATTACCCTAGAAAAGCAGGTATTCCATCAAAAAAACCATTAGTTTAATCTTGTTAAATATGTAACTTTTTAAAAAATAATAAAAAAAATAAGAAATTTTTGAAAATTCATTGACATATTTGTAATAATTTTATATTATTAATATGTTAATGATTTTTTTTTGGAGGGATGACATTGGGAAAAATAATATCAATAGCAAATCAAAAGGGTGGTGTTGGAAAGACTACAACCGCAATAACTTTAAGTGCTACTCTTGCAAAAAAAGGAAAGAAAATATTACTTATTGATGCTGACCCACAAGGAAATGCTTCAAGTGGAATAGGAATTGAAAAGGAAGTTGAGGTATCTGTATATAATTTATTAGTAGAAGATATAGATATTAAAGATGTAATTGTAGATTCACAAATAAAAAATTTAAAAGTTTGTCCATCAAATATAAACCTTGCTGGAGCTGAAGTTGAGCTTGTTTCTATGATGTCAAGAGAGCAAAGATTAAAAGAAAAATTAGATACAATAAAAAATGATTTTGATTTTATTTTTATTGATTGTCCACCATCATTAGGTTTAATTACATTAAATGCATTTACTGCATCAAATAGTGTTTTAATACCTGTACAATGTGAATATTATGCATTAGAAGGGCTTGGACAACTATTAAACACAGTAAACTTGGTAAAAAAACATTTAAATAAGGAATTAGAAATAGAAGGAGCCTTACTTACAATGTATGATATTAGAACAAATCTTTCTAACCAAGTTGTTAAAGAGGTTACAAGATATTTTGAGGATAAAGTATATAAAACAATTATACCAAGAAATGTTAAATTAAGCGAAGCACCAAGTTATGGAATGCCTATTAATTTATATGATCCAAGGTCTAAGGGAGCAAAATATTATGAAAAACTAGCAAAAGAATTTTTAAAAAATAATGAAGAAACCAAAAAAGCAAAACATATGAAATAGAAAGGAGTTGTTAAAATGACTAAAAAAACAGGACTAGGAAAAGGATTAGATGCTTTATTTACAAGCAATATAATTGATGAAGAAATAAAAGAAGGTGAAAAAGTTCTCAATTTAAAAATAATAGATGTTGAACCAAATAGAAATCAACCTAGAAAACACTTTGATGAAGAAGCATTAGAAGAACTATCAGAATCTATAAAAAGATATGGGTTAATTCAACCAATAATAGTTACAAAAAAGGATAACTATTATGAAATAATTGCAGGAGAAAGAAGATGGAGAGCTTGCAAAAAAGCAGGTCTTACAGAAATACCAGCTATTGTAAGAGAAGATGATGAAAGAAAAAATAAGGAAATAGCATTAATAGAAAACATTCAAAGAGAGGACCTAAATGCAGTAGAAAAAGCAACAGGAATTAAATTATTAATGGAAGAATATAATATTACTCAACAACAAGTAGCAGAGATGTTAGGAAAAAGCAGAAGTAGCATTGCAAATACAGTTAGAATATTAAATTTAGATCCAAGAGTATTAGAATTAGCAAAAGAAGGCAAATTAACTGAAGGTCATTGTAGAGCATTACTTGCAATAACTGATAATGATAAGCAATATAATATGGCTTTAAGAATGTTAGAAAGAGGAGCAAGTGTTAATGAAATAGAAAAAAGAGTTAAATCAAAGAAAAAACAAAAAGAAAAAAACGAAAAGTATGAAGCAATTTATAGAGATATTGAAGATTCTTTTCAAAGTTTTTTTGGAACAAAAGTAAGATTAGATGCAAAAAAAAGAAGTGGAAAAATAATTATTCAATATTCAACTAATGAAGATTTAGAAAGAATATTAGAATTAATAAAACAATAATTATAATAATACTAATCAAATAAAAGTAAAACGTCTTAAAATTAATTTTAAGACGTTTTTATAATTTAGACATATAATTTCATGTTTAAAAAAATAAAATAAGTAAATAATAAAAATAAAAAGGTGAACATAAAATAAAAATTGAAAAACTAAAAATTTTCTATTGACATTTATATATAATATATGTTATTATATATAAGGTCGTTATATAAATTAATTATATAAAACCAAACGGAGAGGTGGTCGAGTTGGTTTATGGCACCAGTCTTGAAAATTGGCGTAGGTTTGTAGCCTACCGTGGGTTCGAAT
>CANQOW010000051.1 GCA_947625545.1 uncultured Clostridia bacterium | reverse complement strand
TTCTTCATCAAATTCTTTAACTCTTGTATTTACACCATCTATTATTTTATATTCTCTTTTAGAATTTTTATAAACTTTTTTCTGTATTTCATCTTCTAAATCTATTCCTAATATTTCTGATAATCCTAATAAATATATCGCAACATCAGCTAATTCTTCACCTAAATCATCTTTCTTTTTTCTCCAAGCTTCATAGGCTTCAGCAATCTCTCCATAAGTTAGGCAAAATTCTTTATTAACATCTGTTACATTAAATCCTTTATCTACTTTGTTTTGATATATTTCTTTTTGTAACTTTTTTAAATCCAACATATCAATTACCTCCATACATTTTTAATCTAAGCGACAACTTACGATTTATCTTACCAAATAATATCATAAAAACAGATAATTATCAACTAATTATTTACTTTTATAAATTATACTTCAACTATACTTTTTTCTACAAAAATATAAAGGAAATTAAACTTTTTTAATCTTTTTTAATCTTTTTTTATAATTTTTAATTCAAATTACTATTTTATTAATTCATTTTAATCTTTTCAACTCATTGAGCCACAAGCCATTTACAATGGTAGTGTGAGGTGATATTTTACCATTGATATTATACCTTTACTGCTAGGTCTATCACATTGTCCCATTCTTAAAATTTTTCTAACTTTATCCCTATCAGAGAATCTCCACATATTTCTAATAGCAGTATTAATATCTGATTTTATAGTATAGGAATTTTCTCCTTTCCTTATAGCTATTTCGTTATATATTTTCTTTATATTATCTTCATCTTCTGTAATAGAATATAAAATGCAATCATTCATAAGTTTAGTTCCTTTTAATGAATATGAAAAACCAAGCTTTAACAATATATTTGATATTTTTTCTTCGGTATTTTTATTATTTAATCCATCATATATTTCTTCTAACTCTCTTGCAATTTCTTCTGGTGGAGTTAATTTTGAAAAAAATCTATTTACGCAATCATAATCTCTTGCTTTATAGAGGTTTGAAAAATGTAGATACAGGGGTAAAATCTCCTGGATGTGAAAATAATACAACCCATTTTCCTTTATAATCATTTAAACATATATTTCCCATTGTTGATGTTGCTTCAAATTCAGGTGCTAATTGACCTAATTTAACATTTCCGTTCATCATAATTTCATAATCCATAAAAAATAACCTCCCTATTTTTTTACATATAATATGTTGGGAAGTTATTTTTTGTTACAATATAATTTGTAAATTATTTTCATAAAATTTATTTTACTAATGAAATTTTTATTCCTATAACACCATACTTTTTTTCTTCTTCAGGAGAATAATATTGATACATTGATTTAGTTTTTTTCTTTATTTCATCTTCATTTATATATAATTTTTTAAATAAATTTTCAAAAGTATCTTCTCTATATAATTCAATAACGTCAACTATCAACCTTTCTTGTAAATCTGGTAATTTTGAAAACTCTATTTGATCTCCAATTTTTACTTGTTTCCTTTTTTCATCATATAATCTAAATTCTATTGTTTTTGTACCATTTTTTATTCTTTCAAATGGACTTTCTTTTAATTTCATTTTATGTAACATTTTTATCTTCCTTTCATTATTTTAATATATAATCTATAATAATAGTATTTTAAATTCAATATTTTATTTTGTTAAATCATAACTTAAATCAATTAATTCACATATTTTCTCTTTTAAAACTGTTCCATCTAGTAAAACTGTAATCCAGTGTTCTTTATTCATATGATATGCTGGTAATATACCTTCTTCTTTTCGTAATCCACCTATCATTTCTGGAATATTTTTTAAATTTATTACATTAACTATACCATCTTTATTTATTTTTAACTTTTCAAATGGAATATCCATTATAAGTGCAAACCATTTTTTATTATTTTTATGTTTAAATGTTGTATAATTTGGATATTCTTTCCAAGGATGTTCTTTCAAAACATCATAGTTCTCTTTTATATATTTTTCTATTTCTTCTCTCATTGTGATCTCCTCTAATTTTATACTCTTGACAAGAAAATTATGCGTTAACAAAAGCAATGAAAAAGTCTACTCTATAAAATACATCTAATAAAATTTAAAATAATGGTGCAAATAATCTTAGAATTGCCTGCCATATAGATTTTATAAAACCTGCTTTAACATCTTTATCATTTAGTTTCGTACAATCTTTAAAAGTAGCTTCAAAATCTTTAAATATTTCATTTATCTCATTAACATTCTCCATATAAATTCCATTTTCAAAATGAAGATATAAACTTCTATAATCCATATTTATTGTGCCTACTACTGATCTAATATTATCTGATAAGAATACTTTTGAATGAACAAATCCATTTGTATATTTATAAATTTTTACTCCATTATCATGTAATACTTTAAAAAATGAACTTGTTTGTGTATATACTATTTTTTTATCTGGAATTCCAGGTACAATTATTCTTACATCAACTCCTCTTTTTGCTGCTCTACATAGTGAATTAATCATTTCTGTATCAATAATCAAATATGGAGTCATTATATATAAATAATTTTTTGCACTATTTATCATATTAATATAAACATCTTCTCCAATTAAATCTCTATGAAATGGTGCAACTCCATATGGAATAACATAACCATTATTTGTATTTACATCATTAAAATCATATTTGAATTTTGTAATATCTTTATCTTCATTTATATTTGCATTCCATAACGTTAAAAACATAACCGTTAAATTCCAAATTGCATCACCAACAATTTTAATTCCATTATCTTTCCATATACCTAATTTACTATTAATATTTATGTATTCATCACTTATATTTACTCCTCCAGAAAAAGCAACTTTACCATCTATAATTGTCATTTTTCTATGATCTCTATTATTCATAAATATTCCCTTAAAAGGACTTAATTTATTAAATGTAATACATTTTATACCGAAATTTTGCAAGTTCTTTAGAATAATTTGCTGAAAGCATTGTAAAACTTCCCATATCATCATAAAGTATTCTAACTTCTACACCTTGTTTTGCTTTCTCTTTTAGTATATCTAAAATGCCATTCCACATAACACCCTTGTTAATAATAAAATATTCCATAAATATAAATTTTTGGGCTTTCTTTAACTCTTTTAATAATTCTGGATAAAATTTTTCTCCAAAATTATAATATGTAATTTCATTGTTAGTACTTGCAAAATAATTAGTTCTATTTAATATATAATTAATATTATCTAATTGTTTATTATCTATATCTTCTTTTATTTTCTCTTCTTGAACTAAGTATTCATTGTATTTTTTTTCATATTGAAATATGTTTTTTAATAATTTGCTTTTAGAAAAATTTTTTCCTAATGTAAATAATAAAATCGTACCAAATATGGGAAATATTAAAATTAATATTATCCATGGTAAATCATTTGAAAGTCTTGTACTATTTTTTAATATGCCAAGAACAATTAAAATGCTTGCTATGGTATAAAATAATGTGATTATTCCAAGATATTTATAAAAACATAGTCTTATTACAATGGCAAATCCAAATTGTAAAAGAACTCCTAGTATAACTATTATTGCTCTTTTTATTGCATTTAACATAACTTTTTATCTCCTTTTTTATTTTGCTATTACATATATTATCATAAAAGCAGATAATTATCAACTAATTATCTGCTTAAAGTATTGGGATAAAAGACTAAATATTTTTAAAATTTATATATTATTCAATTATTGTATATCCTGTTGTATCAGGTTTAACAATATCACTATCTGTTACTGTATTAAATTTATAATCATAATCAACTATCATATCTGTTTTTCTAGTTGTATCTTTACTTGAATTTTCTATAATTCTAACTGCTAGTCCTGTTTCTTTGTCCATATATCTTTCATAATTTTTTCCTTTCATAACATAGCATTCTTTTCCATTACAATAAGCAGAGTCTACACCAGTAATAAATGCATATTGCATATTTGTTAAAATTCCGTTTGACACATAAGTTACAGGTAATATATGTGCACCCATTATTTCAAAATTTTTTATATATTTTTTTCCTTCAGTTTCTGTTAACAATAATTGTTCAGTTCCTTTTTTGTAACAAGTTAATTTTTGAATTTGATTACCATTTACAAATCTTGTTATTGTAGTTAAATAATCTTCTCCTTTGTTATAACTCTCTGTTATTGTAAGTGAATTACCTTGATATGAATATAACTTAGCATAATAATTATCATATAATTGATTTTCCTTTGCTTTTTCTGAAAGTGAAAACATTATTAAAGTTCTTCTTCCTACCACTATAATATATATTATTATTAAAGTTAATAAAATAAACTTTAATATTTTCATCTTATTACTAAATTTTTTAATATACTTTACTTCTCTTTCATCTCTTTTGTTATTTTTTATGCTTAATTCTTTTTGCATATTGTCTAATACTTTCTTGCATTCAGTACATTCTTTTAAATGTTCATCAATATACATATTTGTTTCTTCATTTGTTAGTTTTTCAATGTAATTAGGTAATAAATCTTGAACAATTTTACAATCTCTTTTCTCTTTCATATCAATCAACCTCCTTTAATTGATTTTTTCCTCGATAAAATGTTACTCTAGCCCAATTTTCTGTTTTATTCAAAATAATTCCTATTTCTCTAAAACTTAGTTCACCAGTTATTCTTAAATACATTACTTCTCTTGTTTTCTCATCTAAATGTTGCATCTTTTTATATAGTGTCATCTTTTCATCATTTAAAATTACTTGTTCTTCTAATGTATCTAATGCTTGTGCATTCAATAATTCACTCTCTTTTGTATCCACCAACTTTTTATTTTTTCTACATTGGTCATACCAGAGATTTTTAGCAATTTGACACAACCAAACTGATATTTTACATTCGCCTTTATATGTATCTATTTTTTTTACTGCTTTATAAAAAGTTTCTTGGGTAAGTTCTTCGGAAATATCATTATTATGAGTTAAACAGAATAAGTATTTGTTCACTGTTTCAAAGTATTCTTCGTATATTTTTTCAATATTCTGCATAACTTTTATCCTCCTTTGCATATATGACGATTGAAATTAAAATTCGTTACAAAATCATTTTCATTCATTCTTACTATTTCACTTATTTGTTCATCATATCCAGTAAGTGCAGCAAAAGGTGCAAATTGTGCAGCACGTTGTTCCATACTTAATCTTGGATGTTTTTTTGAAATGTGATGTGGTAAGTTTATAATATCATCATATTTTCCCATATTCCTAACCTCCTATGCTCTATGTCCTCCTATCTGTGAATTTCTATCTTTCATAGTACCATCTTTTTCAAGATTCATACCTTTTAAAATTGCATTTTTTCCATATTTTTTCTTAATATCTAAAATAGTATGTTGTAAGTTATTTTCTTTTTTTCTTTCTTTATTTCTTTCTATTTTTTCTTGTTCTTGTTTATTATAATCAATAAATAAACTAATTTGTTCATTTTGTTTCAATTCTTCAATTTCACTTTCATTAACAACATTGTTTGCTACTACATATATTTTTCTAACTAAAAGTTTTTTATTTATAATTCTTTCATAAAGTTCTTGTATTGCTTCTAGTATTAGTTTAGTAGATGAAGTTCTTTCTTTCAAATTTATTGTTCCATGTGCGTGTTTTGGTATATTTCTACCATATCTATCTGTTGTAACTTCTCCTTTATACAATTTTTTTATTTCTATATTAGTTAAGTTTTCAATATCATATTCCATTGTTAATACAAGTTGATTTGTTACTAAATGCTTTTCAACTAAATCTAATACCAATGAATCTGTCATTTCTTTTACAATTAATTTTGCTTGTTCATAATTATATGGTGCTGATAAAACTTGCCCTAAACTAAGACTATTAGTTGTAGGTTTAAATTTTTTTACATCCTTCATAGTGCAAGGTTCATATCCCCAAGCATGATCAATTAAAAATTCTGCATTTATACCAAATAATTTATATAGCAGTTCTTCATTATTAATAGAACATCTCGCAACATCTCCCATTGTAAACATATTGTTTGCCTCTAATTTTTTTGCATACCCTTTTCCAACTCTCCAAAAATCTGTAATTGGTCTATGCTCCCATAATAATTTTCTATACTGCATTTCATCTAATTCTGCTATTCTTACACCATTTTTATCTGGTGTAATGTGTTTTGCTTCAATATCCATTGCAATTTTTGCAAGATACATATTCGTTCCTATTCCAGCAGTTGCAGTTATTCCTGTTTTTTCAAAAACATCATATATCATTGTTGTAACCATTTGTCTAGGAGTCATATTTGCAGTTTTTAAATAGTTTGTAATATCAATAAATACTTCATCAATAGAATATGGATATATATCTTCAGAAGCCACATATTTTAAATAAATTTTATAAATTGATGTACTATATTTCATATATGTTGACATTCTAGGTTGAGCAACAATATAATCTAATTTTAAATTGGGATTGTTCTTTAATTCAATATCATCATAAGATAATCCTTCAAATTTATGATTTTTTGCTTTCATTTTTCTTTCATAATTTACTTCATTTACTTTTTGAACTACCTCAAATAATCTTGCTCTGCCTGGTATTCCATGTGCTTTTAAAGAAGGCGTAACAGCAAGACATATTGTTTTTTCAGTTCTTGATTTATCTGCAACAACTAAATTAGTTCTTAAAGGATCTAAGCCTCTTTCTCTACATTCTACTGAAGCATAAAAACTTTTTAAGTCTATACAACAATATATTCTCACATTAATCACCTCTTCATTCCTAATTTATTATATCACTTTTGTTTTATAAAAACAAGTGTTTGATTATATATTTTTTCTATACAATAAAAAATAGAACCCTCTAAATTAGAGAGCTCTATCATTCAGGTACAGTATCAGTGGGCAGTGCTACTCAAAGAACAAACCAACCAACGTTGGATTTAAAGTTAAAATCACAACCGTAGTCGAGAGCAAGATCGGCGAGCGGATAGGTTCTACCATAGTTAAAGCAGCTACCACCAGCAATCCAGAAACCACCGGTTTTTTCATCTCTTGCAAGAACCTTAAAAGTATTTGCCAAATCACATTTACCTGCAATCTTTCTGGAAC
>CANQOW010000050.1 GCA_947625545.1 uncultured Clostridia bacterium | reverse complement strand
CTATTTGTTTTATTCCTTTTAATAGTAATTCTTCTCCACTAATTTCTTCTACCCCATAATAATTTTGAATTAATTCATTTTTTACAAGATTTCCACCATCTTTTCCTATTACTAGACAATTAAATCCCGCTCGTTTTATATATAGTGCTGAACTAATTCCTGCTGGACCTTTCCCTATAATAATACAATCATACATAAATATTATCCCCTTAATTTAAAAATTAATTAATCTTTGTTTTACTACTTCATATATAATTATTCCTGCTGATACAGAAGCATTTAGAGATGTTACCTTTCCCTTCATAGGTATTTTTACTAAAAAGTCACAATTTTCTTTAACTAGTCTACTCATTCCAAATCCTTCACTTCCAATTACTATTGCTATTGAACCTGTATAGTCTTGATTATAATATTCTGTTTTTGTGTTCATATCTGTTCCACATATCCAAATATCGTTTTCTTTTAAAAATTTAATTGTTTCATTTATATTATTTACTCTTGCTATTTTTACATGTTCTACTGCACCCGCAGATACCTTATTTACTGTACTATTTACACTTGCTGCTCTCCTTTTTGGTATTATTATTCCATGTACTCCTGCTGTTTCTGCTGTTCTAATTATAGAACCTAAATTGTTTGGGTCTTCTATTCCATCTAATATTAGTATAAATGGTTTTTCATTTTTTTGTTTTGCATTTTCTAATATATCTTCTACTTCGCAATATTCAAATGGTGGTACAATTGCTATAACTCCTTGATGATTTCTAGTTTGAGACATATTATCTAATTTATTTTTTTCTACTTCTACAATAACTATTCTTTTTTCTTTTGCAATGGCTAGTATTTTATTTATAGAACCATGTTTTTCTCCTTTTGCTATAAATATTTTGTTTATATCTTTATTAGATTCTAATAATTCTAATACAGAATTTCTTCCTTCTATTTGATCATCAAATTTTTCTTCATCATTATTTTTTGAATATTTTTCGTTATCACCATTTTTAAAGTTTCTTTTTATATTATTACTTTCATTCATTTTTTTATTATCTTTTCTCATATTTTTAGTCCTTTCTTATATTTAGTCATCATCTAGTTTTAAAACAGATAAAAATGCTTCTTGTGGCATCTCTACTTTACCAATTTGTCTCATTTTCTTTTTACCCTTTTTTTGCTTTTCAAGTAATTTTTTCTTTCTTGTTACATCTCCACCATAACATTTCGCTAAAACGTCTTTTCTCATAGCAGAGATTGTTTCTCTTGCTATTATTTTACCACCAACTACTGCTTGCAATGGAATTATAAATAATTGTCTTGGAATTACTTCTTTTAGCTTTTCAACCATCTTTCTTCCTCTTGCATAACTATTATCTTTATGTACTATAAATGATAATGCATCAACACTTTCTCCATTTACGTATATATCTAGTTTTACCAAATCTGACCTTACATATTCTTTAAATTCATAATCGAATGAAGCATATCCTTTTGTTTTTGATTTTAAACTATCAAAAAAGTCATATATTATTTCATTTAATGGCATTTCATATATAATGCTTACTCTTGTTTCATCTAGGTATTTCATATCTATATATATTCCACGTCTATTTTGGCATATTTCCATAATATTTCCTACATAATCTTTTGGTGTTATTATTTCTGCTTTTACCATTGGTTCTTCTATAAATGATATTTCTTGTGGCGCTGGTAAATCAGATGGATTATATAGTTCTATTATATCTCCATTAGTTTTATGTACTTTATAAATAACTGATGGTGAAGTTGTTATTAAGTCTAAGTCAAATTCTCTATCTAATCTTTCTTGTATAATTTCTAAATGTAATAATCCTAAAAATCCACATCTAAATCCAAAGCCTAATGCTGCTGATGTTTCTGGTTCATATACAAGAGAAGCATCATTTAATTTTAATTTTTCTAATGCAACTTTTAATTTTTCATAATCACTACCATCAACAGGGTAAAGCCCACAATATACCATTGGATTTACTTTTTTATAACCTTTTAATGCAGTTTCTGCTGGAAAATTTTTTAAGGTTATTGTATCTCCTACATGTATATCTGATAAATTTTTTATACTTGCTGCAATATAACCTACTTCTCCTGCTATTATTTCTTCTGTTGGTTTATATGTTCCCGGCTCAAAATATCCTACTTCTTCAACTGTAAAAGATTTATTTGCTGCCATAAGTAATATTTCGTCTCCTACTTTTACTTTTCCATCCATTACTCTTACATAAGCTATTGCGCCTTTATAGTTATCATAATATGAATCAAAAATTAAACATTTTGTAGGTTTATTTTCATCTCCATTAGGCGCAGGAATATCTGTTACAATTCTTTCTAATACTTGGTCTACATTTAAGCCAGATTTTGCAGATATACAAGGTGCATTCATTGCTTCTATTCCTATTATATCTTCTATTTCTTTTTTTACTTCTTCAGGTCTTGCATTTGGCAAATCTATTTTATTTATTACTGGTAATATTTCTAGATTATTTTCTATTGCTAAATATACATTTGCTAATGTTTGTGCTTCTACTCCTTGACTTGCATCAACTACTAAAATTGCTCCATCACATGCTGCTAAACTTCTTGATACTTCATAATTAAAATCTACGTGTCCCGGAGTATCTATTAAGTTTAATATATATTTTTCTCCATCTTTTGCAGTATAGTTCATTCTTACTGCTTGTGATTTAATTGTTATTCCTCTTTCTCTTTCTAATTCCATATTATCTAGCACTTGATTTTCCATTTCTCTTGAAGATAATACTCCTGTCATTTCTATTAATCTATCTGCTAATGTAGATTTTCCATGGTCTATATGTGCTATTATACTAAAATTTCTAATATGTTTTTGTTTTTCTTGCATTTTTTCCTCCGAAAATTAATATATTATATTTTAACATATATTTTTATTTTTTTCCATATAAAAAGAACAAATCTTTTTATTTGATTTGTTCTTTACTTTAAATTTATATTTCCAATATATTTTAAAGATTCACTTGATAAATAATTATTTTCAAAAGCATATTTGTTCCATTCTTTTTTTGTTGGTTCTTTTCCATTTTCTTTTATATATTTTTTTATTCCTTCTATACTTTGTTTATAATAGTATAACATTGGACTATTATTATAATATTTTACTATTTCTTCATCTAGTTCTAAACTTATTTTATATGCTTCTTTTGATGTTAATCCAAATTTTTGTATACTATCATGCAACTTTTTTCTCAAATTTTCTATTATCATTTTACCATATCACCTTATATAATTCACTTATATCCACGTCTAAGCCTTTTGCTAGCCTTACCATCATAGATAAACTAGGTTCTTTTAAATTATTTTCTATGTCATTTATATGTGTTTTTGAAATTCCAGTTTTCTCGGATAATCTTGCTAGTGTAATATTTTTTTGGGCTCTGACTTCTTTTACTAAAATTTGTATATGCATTTCATCACCAAATTTAATATGTACGTATTTTATATAATTTAAACATAGATTTTATCCGTTATGGCGGAATTAGTAAAAATAATAATTTATTTTGAGATTTATATTTATTTGTTAATTCATAATATACAATTTTAACTTATTTTTGGTTTTTTGTCAACTTATTAAAGTTAAAAAAAAGTGCGTTAATAAAAGTAAATTTTTCAACGCACGTATGTATATTTCTCTTAAAATATGCATAGTTCAAGATATTTTTTATCTATTACTATTTTTATATTCTTCCAATATTTCGTTAACATTTCCAATTTTTTTAATATTTCCATCATCTATCCAAATTACTCTATCACAAATTTCTTTTAATACTTCTATATCGTGAGATACTATTAATACTGTTTTACTTTTATCTAAAATTAACTCCTTCATTTTATTATAACTTTTTTCTTTAAATTTAATATCACCAACACTAAGCACTTCATCAATTAAAATAATATCTGTTTCTAATATTGCTGTTATAGAAAATGCAAGTTTTGAACGCATACCAGATGAATAAGTTCTTACAGGCTTTTCTATATATTCATTTAATTCAGAAAATTCTATAATTTTATCTATTTTTTCATTAATTTCTTTTTTTGTCATTCCTAAAAGCATACCAGATAAAAAAATATTTTCATAACCTGTTAATTCTTCATTAAAACCAACTCCTAATGCAAGTAATGAAATCGTATTTCCTTTTAAATCTACTTCTCCAATATCTGGTGAAATTATTCCTGCTATTGTACGAAGTAATGTAGATTTTCCACATCCATTATTTCCAACAATTCCAACTATTTCACCTTTTTTTACTGAAAAACTAATTCCTTTTAATACCTCTTTATTTTTAATATTTTCTTTTTTAAAGGATTTATATATTTTTTTAATTGAATATTTTTTTAATATTCTATATGAAAGATGCACATTTTTTACTTCTATTGATAACTCGTCCATTATACCACCTTTATATAATTTTTTTCATATTTATGTATTAATTTAATTCCTATAATTGAAAATACAATTCCAATTATAAACCAAACAAGCATTACAAAAATATTAGGTGTTTTGCTAAACATAAATATATTTCTAAATTCATTTATTATAAAAGATATTGGGTTAATTGTTAATAAATATTTATTAAAAGGATATTTTATTTTTGTTTCAATATTATAAAATATACCTGAAAAATAAAATAAAAATTTTAAACCAATATTACATACATTATTTAAGTCTTCTATATAAGTTCCAAAATGCATAATAATACAGCATAAACCAAATGTCATAATATATAATAAAGCAAAAATAGATATAAAATACAATAAATAAATTGTAAAATTAATTTTAAAAATTAGCATAAGTATTAAAATTAATGCAAAAGAAACCATAGCCTTAAAACCATATATAAAAGAATTTTCTAAAACAAGAATATATTTTGGTAAATATATTTTTGTTATAATAGTTTTCTTGTTTTTAATTAACTTCACACTTGACGTTATCATTTTATTAAAATAATTCCAAACTGTAATTCCTATAAATACAAAAACTGGAAAATTAGGTTCTTTTGATTTGAATACTATTTCTACAATAAATATATAAATTAACATCATACATATAGGTTCTAATATCCACCATATCCAATTTAAGTATGAATTTGCAACTTCTGCTTTTAATTCAGATTTTGCAGAATAAATAGAATACCCTAAATATTTTTTTATATTTTCTATAAATATCTTTATTTTTATCACCTTTTCTTCCTGTATAATAATCTTTTTAATTTAATGGTCTTAAAAAGTAATTTTGTTGTTCATTCATTAATTCTTTTAAAGTTTCACACATTTTTTGTACTTTTTCATTTTTTAATTCTTCATTTTTTTCTTCTAATTTTTCATTAAGTTCACGATATATAGTATAAGCCTCAAGTGCATATTCTGATTTTTTTGCTATATTTTCTTTATGTTCATCTATTTTTCCTATTATATAATCTACATTATTTGCATCTAATTTTTCAATATAATTCATTAGTAACCTTTCATATAAATTTACTATATCCCCATCTTGTTCATTTTTTATTACCTTATTTATTGTTTTTATAGATTCATCTGTATATGTATCTTGAATTTCTTTACCAAAATTTATATAACGAGATTTTTTTGCATATGAAATTAATTCTATTTTTTCTTCTATATATTCCAAATGATATGGTGCTAAATTTACCTTTAAATTAGATTTTTGATATCTTTCTTCCCAATTTTTATAATTTAAACTATCTTTATCTGTATTTTTATCTATTTTATATGCTACATAAGCTCCTACATTGATACATAAAATAAATATACTTAATATTAGTACTCCAATTCTAACAATCTTCTGTTTTTTTATAATAATATAATTTTCTTCAATTTCATTATCTACTACCGCTATAAACATATACATTAATAATAAAATAGCATAAAAATTCATATCAAAGTCCAATAACGAATGTAAAAATACAAAAATTATAGAAAATATAATTGGATAAAATTCTTTTTGTTTGTTCTTTATTAATTTTACAATTTTTATACCTAACATTATAAATAACATTATAACAGTTATTAAGCCTAAAATTCCAGATTGTATAAAAATATCTACAATGTAACAATGCATTTGTGTAGCACCATATTCATATTGTCTTATATTTTTATAATTATATTCCCAACCAGCATTCCCAAAGCCTGTAAAAAATTTTTGCATTCCTAATTTTATTCCATCTTTAATAATTACAAACCTTTCTGTAATAGAAGATTCATTTATTCCAATATTTTCAATCCTATTCATAAATGTAATTGGTAAAAACAAGTAATTTAATCTTAATTCTTTTCCATTCATTGTTAATTTTTTTATTTCAAGTCTTGTTTTATCTTTAATATTATTTCTTGAAATAAAGCAAATTCTTATCATTTCAGTATTTTCAGTTGTTACTATATTTATATCTTTTTCTCCCTCAAATGTATCAAAAGTAATTTCTTCTTCACAAATTTTTTCTGCAGTTTTCGTTAATTGTCTAACTATAATTTTAAATTTTTCTATATCATTTGTTTCATTCAAAGCACTTATATTAAAATTAAAATTATATTCTGTATTTGGTGTTACATTATTAATTTGCTTAATAAATTCACTTCTTTCTTCTTCCGTTTTATCAAATAAAACAAGAGTTGTATCTACAGTAAAACATAAAATAATTGTTATAATAACAATAGCAATAATACTTGAAGAAATAATTAGAACTTTTTTATTAAATAATTGTTTTTTTTCTAGTATACACCATATAGCAAGTACTGCTATAACCATTAATAAACAAAGTCTTGAACCAGACATTACAATTCCATATAATTGAAATATTGAGCATAAAACATATATACAAAGTTTTATCTTATTTTTATCATTCTTTGTTTTTAATATATTTTGTATTGAAAGTATTAACCCAACTCCTAAAAATACTGCAAAAGAATTAGAATATTCATATAATGAATCCATTCTTGTTCTAGAAGCATTTCCAATAGATACTGTATCTAAAAAATCATAAAACTTTTGAAAAACATTATCATGCATCATATCTATTCCAAATATTATTAGTAAAATACTTGCAACAATAATAATATTGGTAATTATATTAAGATATTTTTTATCAATTTTTATTATGTATTTTGTAATAATAAAAACATTTACTACAGCAATATATTTTAAAATACCATCTATTGTCGCACTTAATGATGATTGTGTTCTAAATATTAAAGGTATAAATTGAACTAAAATTAAAAATAAAATTAGAATATCAATTTTTGTTAATTTTATTTCATTATTATCTTTTA
>CANQOW010000049.1 GCA_947625545.1 uncultured Clostridia bacterium | reverse complement strand
AATAATAAAATAAAAGCCTAGATTACTTATATACTAAGTATTCTAGACTTTATATTTTTGGTGCTATTGGGCGGAATCGAACCGCCGACCTACAGGTTACGAATCTGTTGCTCTACCAACTAAGCTACAATAGCATAATTAATTATTAAAAAAGAGAAAACAAATTAAAATAACTTCACAAATTATTATTACAGGAATACCAATTGTAAATTTTAATTTTTTAGTTTTGTGTCTGAATAGGTACATACCAATTAATGCACCTATTCCTCCACCTAATACACTTATCATAATTAAAGTCTTTTCCTGTATTCTCCAACTACCCTTAATTGCCTTTTTCTTGTCTATATACATTGCTAATATTCCTATTAAATTAATAATTACAAAATATATTATAACATATTTTATATTAATTTCAATCATATTTTCTCCCATTTTTTAAACAAATAAACTCATTTGATTACTTTGTGTCATTCCTTTTAAACATCCAAATTTATCTAATAATTCTATAACTGATTTACCAATTTTTCCTCTAATTTTTAAATCGTCTATTGACATAAATTTTCCATCTTTTTTTGCTTCATCAATACTTTCTGCTGCAACAGTTCCAAGTCCAGGAATACTATTTAAAGGTGGGCGTATTCCATCTTCCTCCATAATAAATTTTGTAGCATGAGATTTATATAAATCTATTGGTAAGAAGTTTATTCCTCTTTCATACATTTCTATTACTAATTCTAATATTGAATAAACATTTTTATCTTTTGCAGATATTGAATTTCCTTGCAAATCTAATTCTTTAAGTTTATTTTTTGCTTTTTCTTTTCCATATATCATAAATTCTGAATCAAATTCATCTGCTCTAATTGTAAAATATGCTGTATAATATGCCTTTGGCTGATGTACCTTAAACCAAGCTATTCTAAATGCATTTGTAACATATGCTGCTGCATGGGCTTTTGGGAACATGTATTTAATTTTTTCACAAGATTTTATATACCAATCTGGAACATCATGTTCTTTCATAAGATTTACATATTCTTCCCACTTTGCAGGGTCTTTTAATGCTTTTCCTTTACGAACTGTTTCCATTATTTTAAATGCAGGATTAGGTGGTAA
Organism: uncultured Clostridia bacterium; assembly: GCA_947625545.1. GTDB lineage: Bacteria > Bacillota > Clostridia > TANB77 > CAG-508 > CANRES01. The sequence continues at coordinate 6,329 of CANQOW010000049.1, read as the reverse complement.
ACCTTTTTTTATTAGATAAATCATTATATCATCCCTACAACATATTGCTTCATTTAATGTAACTGTACCATCTTCTATTAAACTTTGAGCATTACCTAGCCATACATCAGTTCCATGTGATAGACCTGAAATACGTATTAATTCATCAAATGTTGTTGGTTTTGTATCAACAAGCATTCCTCTAACAAATTTAGTTCCAAATTCTGGTATTCCAAAACTTCCTACTTTACTATTAATTTGTTCAGGTGTTACACCTAACGCCTCTGTTGAACTAAATATACTCATTGTTTTTTTATCATCTAATGGTACTTTTGTTGGGTCTATTCCTGTTATATCATAAAGCATTCTTATCATAGTTGGATCATCATGACCTAGTATATCTAATTTTAGTAAGTTTTGATCTATTGAGTGATAATCAAAATGTGTTGTAATAATGTCTGAATTTGGGTCATCTGCTGGGTGTTGTACTGGTGTAAATTCATATATTTCCCTTCCCTTTGGTACAACTATAATTCCACCAGGATGTTGACCTGTTGTTCTTTTTATTCCTGTACAACCAACTGATAATCTTGATACTTCTGCATTATTTATAGGGATATGTCTATCTTCATAATATTTTTTAACATATCCAAAAGCAGTTTTATCTGCAACAGTACCTACTGTTCCTGCTTTAAATGTTGTTCCTTTTCCAAATATAACTTCTGTATATTTATGTGCTTTTGCTTGATATTCTCCTGAGAAGTTAAGGTCTATATCTGGCTCTTTATCTCCATTAAATCCTAAGAAAGTTTCAAATGGTATATCTATTCCATCTTTTATTAATGCATGTCCACAATTTGGGCAATTTTTATCTGGTAAATCGAATCCACATTGATATCCATAATCTGTAAAATCTGAATATTTGCAATTTGGGCATCTATAATGTGGTGGTAATGAATTTACTTCTGTTATTCCTGTTGCATAGGCTGCAAATGATGAACCAACTGATCCCCTTGAACCTACAATATACCCATCTTCATTTGATTTCCATACTAATTTTTGTGCAATTATATACATAACAGAGAAACCATTTTTTATAATTGACTCTAATTCTTTATCTAGTCTTGTTTGCACTACCTCTGGTAATGGATCTCCATAAAGTTCATGTGCTTTTTTATATGCTATATTTCTTATTGTTTCTTCACAACCTTCGATATGTGGCGGACATTTTTCAGGTGAAATTGGACTTATTTTTTCACACATATCTGCTATTTTGTTGGTATTAGTTACTACTACTTCATACGCTTTTTCTTGACCCAAATATGCAAATTCATCTAGCATTTCGTCTGTTGTTCTTAAATAAAGTGGTGCTTGCATATCTGCATCTTCATACCCTTGCCCTGCTTGTAATATTCTTCTATATATTTCATCTTGTGGGTCCATAAAGTGAACATCACAAGTTGCTACTACTAATTTTTGTAGTTTTTCTCCTAATTCTACTATTTTTCTATTAAAATCTTTTAAGGTTTCTTCACTATCTACTATACCATTTCTAACCATAAATTGATTATTTCCTAATGGCTGAATTTCAAGATAATCATAATCACTTGCTATTTTTTCTATTTCTTCATCTGATTTTCCTTCTACTATTGCTCTATATAATTCTCCTTGTTCACAAGCACTTCCTAATAAAAGTCCTTCTGAATATTTTTTATATAAACTTTTTAATATTCTTGGCTTTTTATAAAAATAATCTAAGTGTGAAAATGATACTAATTTATATAAATTTTTTAAACCTACGTAATTTTGTGCTAATATAATTGCATGATAACTTGGTAAATTCTTAAAGTTTGTATCTGATGCTGTAACAACATCTATATCATCTACTGTTTTTACATTTCTTTCTTTTAACATTTTTAGCATAACTTTAAAAACTTCTACTAATGTCTTTACATCATCTAATGCTCTGTGAGCAACTTCAACTACTATTCCTAGTTTTTCTGCTATAATTCCTAATTTATATTTTTTGTAATCCGGAAATAAATCTTTTGCAAGTCTTAAAGTATCTATATATGTATTGTCTAATTTATAGCCTAATTCTTCTGCATTATGTTTTAAAAATCCTATATCAAAATCTGCATTGTGTGCTACTAATACAGAATCACCCATAAATTCTAAAAATTTAGGTAGAATTTCTTTTATTGTTCCTGCATCTTTAACCATATCATCTGTAATATGTGTTACTTCTACTACATTTTGTGGTATAGGTTTTTCTGGATTTACAAAACATTCAAATGTATCAATTATTTCTCCATTTTTTATTTTTATTGCACCTAATTCTGTTATTTTTTCTGTTCTATATGAAAGACCAGTTGTTTCAATATCTAACACACAATATTCTGTATCTATATCTTGCTTTCTTGCTTTATTTACTGATGGTGTTTTATCTGGTACAAAATATGCTTCTACACCATATATTACTTTTATAGCATCTTTATTTTTTTCTAGTAATTTATGTGCTTCTGGAAATGATTGTACAACTCCATGATCTGTAATTGCAATAGATTTCATTCCCCATTTTATTGCTCTTTTTATCAAATCTGTTGCAGATGTCATTCCATCCATTTGACTCATTTGTGTATGCATGTGTAATTCTACTCTTTTTTCTTCTGCGAAATCCATTCTTTCTGCTTTTTTCTTTCCCGGTGTTTCTATAATTACATTAGCTATTACTCCTATTTCTTTTGCAAATGGATCAAATTGTGCTGTTCCAGATAATTTTACACCTTTTGCTTCTTTTAATCTTCCTAATACACCTTTTACTTTATCCGCTTCTACAAATGCTTTACAAGTTATTGTACTTGTACCATCATAAAGGTCAAATGATACCAAAAATTTTCCACTTTTTAATTCTCTTGAATCTGTATTTAAAATTTCACCTACTAAAGCAACTTTTCCGCTGTCTACATTTAAATCTTCTACATTTACTACATTTTCTTTAATATTTGGATTTCTTCCTAATATTACTGGTGATTTTTCTTCTTCTGGTGCTTCAGGTTGTTTATCTTCTACTTTTATACTTTGATTATTTTTTTCTTCTGATTTTGCTACTTCATTTTTATTTTTTTCTTCTTTTTGTGCCTCTATTGCTGCTTGTGCTTCTTGTTGTGCTCTTTTTATAACAATTTTTTGTGCTTCTAATGCTCTTTCTTCATTTTTTCTTATTTCTTCTTCATTTATTTTCTCTATATATTTTATTTTATAAGTTTTTCCATATAAATTTTTTATTATATCTTCTAATTCTTTATCAAAATTTCTAGAATTCATCATCTCTGCACCTTTAAATGCTAAAATGATATTCATAGAATTATCTTTTATTTCTGCAACACTTCCAGATAATATTGGTCTTGTAATTGGGTGTCTATTAGCCATATATGCAGCAATAATTTTCCACTCTTCTTGTAAATTTGGTAAAATTACATTATCACTATACTTAATAATTGTATCTACAAAATCTATTGAAAATCTATTTTTCAAATATTTCTCAAAATCAACTAATTCTTTTAATACTATATTTTCTTCTGAGTATATTTCCATAACTATTTTATTTGTTTTTTTAAATATATTTATATTATTAATCTTACAATTTAATAAATTTGTTTCCTTTTTATAATCTGCAAATATATCTTTTATTGTTTTTACTGCTTCGTTCATAATTATGTTTCATCTCCTGAAATTTTTTGAAAAGATAATTTATTTTTTTGCAAGAATTTCATATATTTTAAACCCTTGCATAATATTTCTATATTACATAAAATAAAATACAGAAAAATTGTAGTAAACTACCTATAAAAATACACAAATGAAAAATAGAATGCATATATTTATGTCTTCTACCAAGCCCATATAAAACTGCTCCAATTGTATAAACTATTCCACCTATTATTAATAATAGAAAACCTGTCATTCCTAATAACTTTGGTAAAATATTTATTTTAAATATAATGCACCAACCCATTACTAAATAACATATCATTGAAAATATGTTATATTTTTTTAAATCTATTGAATTTAATACTATACCTAATATTGCCATTGCCCATATAACTCCAAAAATTACCCATCCTGTTACTTCATTATATTCTCTTAACGTACATAAAGCAAATGGTGTATATGAACCTGCTATAAGTAAAAATATTGCACAATGGTCTAATACTTGAAATACTTTTTTAGCTTTTAATTTAGGACTTAAACCGTGGTATAAACTTGACATTGTATAAAGTATTATCATGGTTGCTCCATATATTGAACTACTTATTATGCCGTATACATTACTATGTTTTGCTGAAAATATTACACATAATACTATTGCTACTATTCCTAATGCTCCTCCAACTATGTGTGATACCATATTAAATATTTCTTCTCCTTTTGTATATTCTGGCAATACTCTATCTGCTAATTTTGTTCTATTCATATATGAACCTCCATTATTATAATACCATAGTTATATACTCTTTTTTTAAATAATAATCAATTTAAGTAATATTTATTTTAATGAATTATATCATATTTTTTATAATTTACAATGAATTTTTTAATAAAATTTTATTTAATATTTATTAATTTATTTTCTTTTTCTAGTTGTTTTAAACTTTTTGATGAAAATTTGAAAAATACTGACCCTTTAAAATGGACTAGATTTATGAACAATTATAAGCATTCAGTTGAAAACGATATATTTAAAGAATTAATATATTGTTAATTCAAAAATAGAGCAGAGTTATGAAAATTCTGCTTTATTTTAAAATAATCTAATTTAATGCTCCTGACATAATTCTAAATTTAGGCATATTGTTCCAAATTTCTTGTAGTTTACTAAAATTTTCATTAGGATTTAACATTAAGTTTGCTAAATTGTCTAATTCTTTATATTCTTCTTCAGATAGTTCAAAATTCTTATCTTGTATATATTTAGGCATATGTAAGAATATAATTTCATCATTCATTAACGAATGAAAATCATAAAATAATCCTCTTATTGAAGCTTTTAGTCCTAAAGTTGGTGGATCAGAAGAATATAAAATAGTTCCAGGCTTATATTTATTCTGTCTTAGGCCTAAATAGGCATTTGCACCAAATAAAAATTTATTATAAGGAATATCATTTAAGTCAAATCCCATTTCATGGTCTGGACAATGCTCATCTGCATCTACTAATCTCCATCTATTTTCCTTTTCATCAAAATATTCTGTAATCCAATGGTCATAACATATTCCATCATAATGTATATATTCTGCAAACCCACTTCTTGCTCTAGCTGGTATCCCTTTTGCTTTTAATATACTTGCTAATAATATAGCTTGACTTCTACATGTAACATGAACTTTGTCTTTTGCTTCTCTTTTCGTAGTATAATTAGGATTTTTTCTTAACAATTCAGCTATTACACTTTGTGCTGTTGGAAAAATGTCGTCTTCATATTTTAATCTAGTAATTGGGACTTTAGTCATATCTCCCCAAAAACAATTTTTTTTGTTTCTAATTTCTTTATCTCTAAAAGCAACTGGATGTATTATTTGCATTCTTTGTAGAACACAAAGTTCATCAATATCATCTGCTAATTGCTTCGCAAAGTCTGTATATAATCCTAAATCTGTATATAAACTTGTTTTTTTATAAAATTCTAATATTTCTTTTTTCTCCATATTAATACCACTCCAATACTTCATTTAATTTTTTTCTAGGTCTTGGTCTTGGATTTTCATTTGGATAACCTATAGAAATTGCTGAAATAAGTTCCATATTTTCATAGCCTACCAATTTAGCAATTTCTTTTTGAGTATATACAATATCTCTTATCCAAAGTGAACCTAGTCCTAAATCTGTTGCTCTCAAACAAATATGTTCTATTGCTCCACCGATTGAAAGTGAATCTCCTATAATTCTATTATTTTCATATTCTTTAAGAACTAATATAAGTATTGGTGCTTCTTTCATTATTTTTGCTGTTGCTTTAACACTACTATTAGCATTATATCTTTGTCTTTCTAAACTAATTTTTGAGTTATTTTCTTTTTCTAGCATAATATCTGCAATTTGATTTTTTATATTATCAGTTACTATTACAAATTTCCAAGGTTGTCTATTTTTTGCAGATGGTGCTAACCTTGCACAATCAATTAAATCTTCAATGATTTCTTTAGATATTTCAGTATTTTTAAATTTGCGAATACTTCTTCTATTTTTTATTGTTTCTTTTAATTCCATGTCAACCTCCTAATTTTTATTTTATATGTAGCATAGTGTTTTGATACAATGCCAATGATATGTTTACTCTTTGTTTTCTT
>CANQOW010000048.1 GCA_947625545.1 uncultured Clostridia bacterium | reverse complement strand
TTATAAAAATTTAATAACCTTTCTACAAAATTGTTTGAAATGTTATTTGCTTCTTTTATATATAAAGTTTGCATATATATCACCTTATATAATATATGTACAAGCATTATATTTTAGAACTATTATATTATTATTACTCCTAATAATTTTGCTAACTCAACAGATTGCTCTTTTGTAACAATCATTCCTTTTAAATCTTTTAAGTCAACTGTAATTCCAGATATATCACAAGTTGTAAAATCTAAATTATTAAGATTTGTTGAATATAACTGAGCTAATTGTAAATTACATTCTTTAAATTCAATATTTTTTAACTCTAATTCTTTTAAAGCTGTACTTTCTAAATTTGTTTTTCTTAATTCAACCTCTTTAAATGTTGATAAAGAAAAATTACTATATTTAGCAAATACTTCTTCAAATAAAACATTATTAAAAATTGAATTTGTAAAATTACAACCTACTAATTTGCAATTATTAAATTCTACTTTTAAAAAAGTACAATCTTCAAAATCTGCATTTGAAAAATCACAATTTTCAAAAATTACATTTTCAAATGTTGTATCTGAAAAATTTGCGTTCATACATTTGCTGTTTATTATTTTAGATTCATTAAAATCTAAATCACTACAATCCACACCATTTTTGGCACACTTATTAAATAATATATTGCTTACCACTGAATTTGTTTTTTCTTCTGCTTCTGTTCTCTCTATCAATTCATTTGTTTCGTATTTGATATTAACTTTGGGTTTAATCAAATTCATTTTTATCACATCCTATATTATTAATACTTTATGTATATTATTATATAATTTTATTTCAAATTTATCAATAGAATTTTACAAAAAAAGGCTTAAATTATGTATTTTCTTTGTATATCTTAAATTTTACTAACTTTTCATATAATTTATCTCCAAATGGCATCATTTTTATTTCTTCTTCATTTAATATTCTCATTGTAAAAATACAAACTGCATAAACTAAAACTGCAATAATAATTGAAATAATTGTAGAAATACTTAAAGGAATTATACATTCGCATAACCTATATATTAAAAATGCACTTAATCCCATAATTCCAGTTGCAATTACTGGTTTTAATATATTCTTTGTAAACTTTATATTTACATTTAAATTTTTCTTTAATATCGTAAAAGATATTATAAATGCTATTAATTGACATACAAATGAACTAATTTCTGCTCCGTATACATTTATATTAGGATTACTTATTAAAATAGTATTTAAAATAAACTTTACAATACAACCAATTAATATTGACACTGCAGGGACATACGCTTTATTTACCCCATATAATCCACCATTAATAGTATTATTTAATGCATTTAAAATCATTTGAACAGTTGCAAGTTGTAATAATAATGCTCCATCAGATGCTGTTGGATATAATAACTTTAATATAGGTCCTGCAAGTACACTTAAACCAACAGCACATGGCAATATTATTAAAATTGATGCAAAAATAGAAAACGTCATTCTATTTTCTGCTGATTTTTTATCTTTCCTTGCGATTGAAGAAGATATTTCTGGTACTAATGCAGTACAAAATGCTAAATTAACAGCAAGTGGCAAATTAGTTATTGTTTCTACTTTAGATAAAAGTCCTGCAAGTTCCATGGCTTTTTCTTCTAATGCTGCTTTTGTTGGTATAATATTTATGTATGCTTGTTGTATAAAATTACTAATTGTCGCAGTATCAATAACAGAATTTACAACAGAAATTACAGAACCAAAAGTCATTGGAATAGATAATGCTAAAATAGTTTTTACCATTTTAATAATATCTTTTCTTTCTTTAACTATTGAAAACTTTTCTTCTTTTGGTAAATTCTTTTTATTAATTTTATAAATTACAACCAAATAAATAAATGAAATTATAACTGCAAGTGTTGTAGATAAATTTCCTCCTGCTGCCATTATATATGGTTCTCTACCTATTAAAGCATACACAAAAGTTATAGACAATACACAATTAAAAAATTGTTCTAAACTTTGTGAAATACTTGTCTGTTTCATTGTACCTAATCCTGAAAAATAACCCCTTAATACAGAAGACATAGAAACAAACATAATTGCAGGTGCCAATACTTTTAATACATATTTAACATCTGGAACATTTAAAAATTTAGTTGCTATAAAATCTGCACCAAAAAATAGTAATAAAGAAAATATTAAACCTATTATTGTAAATAAATATAGCGCTGTTTTAAAAATTTTATATGCTCCATTGTGATTTCCTACTGCTTCTCTTTCTGAAACTAATTTAGATATAACATTGGGTATACCTATTGAAGATATTGTTAATAATAATGCGTATATTTGATACCCTGTTGAATAATATCCATTTCCAATATTTCCAAAGCCTTCTACATTAGTTATTACAATTTTATATATTAAACCTAATACTTTTACTAATATTTGTGAAAAAACTAGCATTAATACATTTTTCATAAAAGTATTTGTTTTTCTTGTTTTTAAATTTTCTTCTTGCTCCAAAAATACTCCTCCCTTAAAAATATATGCTATTATTATAACATTAAAGTAAAAATTTTACCACATATTTTTATTTTTTTTCAGTTTTCTATTGAATTTATTTCACTTTTGATATAGTATATAAGAAGAATTTTTATACATTACTAAGGAGGTAAAATTTATGCCAAGAAAAACTAAAGAAGCAATTGAAAATGAAGAAATAGAAAAACCAGTAAAAAAGAGCACTTCTAAGAAAACATCTACTAAAAAAGAATCTGTAAAAAAAGTTTCTAAAAAAGAAGATAAATCTACTTCTAAACCTGTAAAAGAAACTAAAACAACAAAGAAAAACAGTTCTACTAAAAAAGAAAATAAAACAACAAAGAAAACAAGCTCTACCAAAAAAGAAAATAAAACATCAAAAACTACAACATCAATAAAAAGCAGTACCAAAAAAACTTCTACTAGAGCAAGAAAAACAAAAAATAAAGAAGAAATTATAACAACTTTAGAATACTATGACTTACCATATAGATATAATGAAACTTTAGTAAAAATACTTGCTCAAACACCAAATACCCTATTTGTTTATTGGGATATTGCAGATGATGATAGAAAAAAATTAGAAGAAACTTATGGTAGTGATTTTTTTACAAATACAAACCCAGTTTTAATAATACATAATGAAACAAAAAATTATACTTTTGAAGTTGAAATTAATGATTTCGCTAATAGTTGGTATTTACACCTTAACGATACAGATTGTAAATATAATATAGAACTTGGAAGAAAATTCAAAAATATCCCTATAAATATAGAAAATAATATTCAAAATAATTATATATATATATGCTCATCAAATAATATTATAACTCCAAATGACCATATATTATTTAATTATCCTAATCAAGTACAATTTAAAAATGTAAAAACAAATACTATTTTCTTAAAAGAAATTAAAAATATGAAATTTATTTTAAATAAAGAAAATTATAATGAAATTTATTCAAATAACTTTATAAATGAATTTTTAAGAAATAATCCAACATCAAATATTAAATAATATAAGTTAAACAAAGGAAAAGGTAGAAAAAGAATCAACTCTTTTTCAACCAAATCTATTCCCTGAAAGGAAATTGGTTAATTATGAACAAGCAATGTAAAGGTTATGTGAGTTTTGTATTACACGCTCACTTACCTTTTGTACATCACCCTGAAAGTGAAAATTATTTAGAGGAGCAATGGCTTTTTGAAGCAATTTCAGAAACATATATTCCATTGCTTTTAAATTTCAAAAAATTAGAAGAAGAAAAAGTAGATTTTAGAATTACAATGTCTCTTACACCCCCACTTCTTTCAATGTTAAGTAATAAATTATTACAAAAAAGATATATTAAATATTTAAAACAACATATAGAACTATGTAAAAAAGAATTAAAAAGAACTGCTTATGATAAAAGACTTAATGAATTATCTAAATATTATTATGATAGATATTCAAATGATTTACATGTTTTTAAAGATATATATAATTGTGATATAATTAGTGGTTTTAAATACTTTCAAGATATTGGCGTATTAGAGATTATAACATGTGGTGCAACACATGGTTTCTTCCCTATTCTATATGTAAATGAAAAAACAGTCAAAGCACAAATTGCAGTTGGAGTTGAAACATATAAAAAATTCTTTGGTAAAGCACCTAGAGGAATATGGCTTCCAGAATGTGGTTATATACCTGAAGCAGATAAATATTTAAAAGAATTTGGTATTGAATATGTTATAACAGAAACACATGGTATATTATACGCAAACCCAACACCTATATATGGAACTTATGCACCAATAGTATCCCCTGAAGGAGTTATTGCATTTGGTCGTGACATTGAATCTTCAAGACAGGTATGGAGTTCTATAAATGGATATCCTGGTGATTATAATTACAGAGAATTTTATAGAGATATTGGATATGATGCTGATTATGAATATATAAAACCATATATAGCACATAATGGAGTTAGAGTACAAACTGGAATAAAATATCATAGAATTACTGGAGATACCGAATATAAAGATTATTATAATCCTAGATGGGCATTAGATTCCGTTGAAAAGCAAGCAGGACATTTTTTTGATAGTAGGCAAAAACAAATAACAGAATTATCTTCAAAAATGGATACTCCACCTATTATTTTATGCCCTTATGATGCAGAATTATATGGTCATTGGTGGTATGAAGGTCCAGATTGGTTATATATTTTATTTAAAAAAATATATTATGATAATTGTGATTATAAACTTATAACACCTAGTGAATATATAGATAAATACCCTAATATTCAAGTTAGTACCCCTTGTCGTTCAAGTTGGGGTGCAAATGGTTATAATGGAGTATGGTTAAATGAATTAAATGATTATATACATAGACACTTACATACTGCTGGAGATAGAATGGTTGAACTTGCACAAAAATTTCCAAATGAAAAAAATAAATTAAGAAAACAAGCATTAAATCAATGTGCAAGAGAACTTTTATTAGCCCAAAGTAGTGACTGGTTATTTATAATTACAAATGGTACTATGGTAGATTATGCTAAAAAAAGAGTTAAAGACCACATTGGCAGGTTTACTAAATTATATGAACAAATAAAATCTAATACTATCGACGAAAAATTTTTAAAAGACATATACAACAAAGATAAGATTTTTGACGATATTGATTATATGATTTATTATTAATACAAGTTTCACAAAATCCTTTCATTGAATAAAATAATGTATATCTAAACTATTTTTAGTAGATAATATACATATATTTAATTTTTTGAAAGGAGTTTTTTTAATGAAAACATTATGCATAAAAATTAATAACAAAAAAATCATAAATTATCTACTTGATAGTTATACACATTTCGATTCAAATTATGTATATGTTTCAAATAATATTTTTAAAAATTACGAAAATATTATAGTCCACTACACTGGTCCAGATGAAAATTATTTCAATGATTTATTTTGTAAAAATTTAACAGATTGCATATTGTTTTTTTATGAAGAAAAATTTTTAAAACACCTTATAAACTATAACTACTTTTATTTTAATGATATTGAAAAAAATCAAATTTTAAATATTTGTTTCAATTATTTAGATAATAATGAAAATAATGAAGCAAATATATGTAAAAAAAATATATATAAATCTATAAAAGAATATATAAAAGAAAATAAATGTATTATATTAGAAGGATTTATAACATTTAGATTAAAAAAATATATTAAAATTTTAGATAAAATAGTTGATAGCTCAGTTAATAGATTTTTAATAGAACGAGAATATGCTGAATTTATACAAATTTTAAAATTATATGTTAATACAAGTGAATCACAAATATCAACTATACATTTAATATATACAAACTCAGATACTATTTTATTAGATGAAAATAAAAAAATAATATCTACTAATGATAGCATATTTAAAGCAAAATATTTATCAGATATATCCTTTTCTTCTAATGATTACGCATTAAATACTTTACTAAACTTAATCCCTGAAAAAATAATTATACATCTAGTAAATAATTATGAAGATGAATTTATAAATACATTAAAATTAATATTTGAAGATAGAGTTTATCTTTGCAATGATTGTAACATTTGTAAGTTATATAAACTAAATCTTACAATATAAATGGTAATTTTTTTATGAATATTTTTCTTTAAAAATTTAATACTAAATTTAGTTTCAAACAACTAAAATTTTTAAATTTAGGAGGAAAATTATGACTAAGAAAATTTTATTAATTTTAGCAATAGTGCTTTCTTTTACAACAAGTTTAGTATTTGCAGAAACTAACGATATGTTAACAAATGCTGGAAATAGTGTAAGAAACGTAGTTAGCGATATTGGAAATGGTATAAAAGATGGTGCTGAAGGTATAAGAAACGGTGTTCAAGATGTTGGAAATGGTATATCAGGTACAATGAGAGATGACAATACAACAGGTATGGATAATACAGATAATAATACAAATGATAGAACTCAAATGGGAACAACAAATGGAAATGGAGATTATTCTGCTACAAGAACAGCTGCTACAGAAAATGTAGATACTAGCAAAACATTAACTTGGACATGGTTTATATTAGCAGTTGCTACAATAATAATTGTTGGTTTAGTTTGGTATTATGGAACACAAAACGAAAATAGAACAAATTCAAATTCAAATCAACACTAATTTTAAAAAAGAAAATCATTTAAAATGATTTTCTTTTTTTAATTATATTTAGGTTTAAATATATTCAGGAGTTTCATATAATATTTGTTCTCAAGAAAAGTTTGTTTACTGATTTATTTCTTTTATTTCACGTCTTATTTTCATTTCTGCATCTTTTTTAGCCATATCTTGACGTTTATCATATAAATTTTTACCTTTTCCTATTCCCAATTCCATTTTTACAAAATTTCTTTTAAAATATAAACTAATTGGAATCAAAGAAAAACCTTTTTGTTTTATTTGTCCATACAATTTATTTAATTCACGTTTATTTAATAATAACTTTCTATCTCTTAAAGGATCTTTATTAAAAATATTGCCATATTCGTAATTGCTAATATGCATTCCATAAACATATGCCTCTCCATTTTTTATATTAACATAACTATCTTTTAAATTAACTTTTCCTTCTCGGATTGATTTTATTTCTGTACCAGTAAGAACTATTCCTGCTTCTAAAGTATCTATTATATTATAATTATGCCTTGCAACAGGATTTTTTGCAATCACATTTGACATATTTAAAATTCTCTCCCTTCCTTCAAGAAATATATATTAAATTCTAAAACAAGATAATATTTTGCTTATAATTTTATGCTTTATTACTAGAACCAAATACATCTCTAATTTTATGTTGTACAATTTCTGTAATTAAATCTCTTGCAGGTGCTAAATATTTTCTAGGATCAAATGCATCAGGACTTTCTACAAAAACTTTTCTTATACCTGCTGTCATTGCTAATCTTAAATCTGTATCTACATTTATTTTTGAAACTCCTGAAATACTTGCTTCATGTAATATTTCATCTGGAACACCTTTTGCTCCTGGAATATTTCCACCATATTTATTACACATTTCTACTAACTCTGGTATTACAGTTGATGCACCATGTAATACTATTGGAGTATTAGGAATTCTTTCTTTTACTTTTTTCAAAATATCAAATCTAAGTTTTGCTTCACCTTTAAATTTATATGCTCCATGACTTGTTCCTATTGCTATTGCTAAAGAATCGCACCCCGTTCTTCTAACAAATTCTTCTGCTTCTGCTGGGTCAGTATACATAGCATCACTAGATGAAACATTAACATCATCTTCAATTCCTGCTA
>CANQOW010000047.1 GCA_947625545.1 uncultured Clostridia bacterium | reverse complement strand
ATATCACATTTTTTTATAAATTTCAACAGCACTTTCCAAAGAAAGTAAAATCATTTTATTTAAAGAAATTTGTCGTTCACTTGGAGTTAATGCATCAGTTTTAACAAAAGAATCGGAAACGGATAAAATACAACTAGCATTCTTATTTAAAATTTTAGCATTATGAAATAAAGCAAAAGACTCCATTTCTACACCTAAACAATTATTATTTAATGCTAAAGAATAATCTAAATCTGAATAAAAAGCATCAGTACAATGTACATTACCAAAATTTAATTCATAATTAAGTTCTTTTGCAGTATCAATTATAACTTTATTTATGCTAGAACTAGAAGAAAGAATTTTTTCTTCACTATTATTTTGCTGTTTGCCATAAGAAGTTTCACTATATGTCTTATCAACTAAAATTAAATCTGTTAAGTTAAGTTTCTCTGAATATGCACCAATAGTACCAATTCTAATAATATTTTCTACATTATAGAATTTAAACAATTCATAAGAATAAATACCCATGCTTGGATTACCCATACCATGAGCCATTACTGTTATTTTATTACCTTTATATGAACCAGTATATGCAAACATACCTCTAATAGAATTTACTAATTTATAATTCTCTAAAAAATTTTCTGCAATATATTTTGCACGTAATGGGTCACCCGGCATAATAACTATTTTTGCAATATCTTCAATTTTTGCTTCAATATGTGGAGTCATAAAAAATCACCTCTAAAATATATTTTTAAACATTTTATCATAAAAATACAAAAAAATCTTTAAAAAAATAAAAAAATGTGATAAATTATAAATATTAGTAATAAAAATTTGCAGAATTTAATATATATTTTTCGAAATAAAAGTTTGTTAAGCCTGCTGCTTACGGATTACCCTATAACCTGACAAATTTTATTGAGAACAAATATATATTAAAGTTCTGCGTAAATCGAGTTAATAAATTTAAAATAAAAAAAGGAGAATTTATGAGAAGAACTAGGTCTAGAAGGGGAAATGTAGATTTTGGAGAAAATAAAAAAATATATATTACAATAACCGTAATAGCAGTTATTATTAGTATAATTTCTGTTACTCTATTAATAATAAAGCAAAGTCAAACAAATAAAGAGGCTTTAATTCAAGAGCAAATTAGACAAGAAGAAATAAGTAAAGTTTTTGAAGAAAGTCAACAAGAGATTGAAGAAATAACAAATGGTATAAAATCTAGTAAAGTTAAAATAAAAATATTAGGAAACATTTTGTGTGAAAATGCAGTATTAAATTCTGCATATAATTCACAAACAAATGAATATGATTTTACCTCTATATTTACTAATTTAAAAGAGTATGTAAGTGATGCAGATTTAGTTGTGGGAAATATGGAAACTAACTTTTTAAATGAAAAATATACAAGCCATAATTCGCCTAGAAGTTTAATAGCAGCAATAAAAGAACTTAATATAAAAACATTAAATATTGCAAATAATCAAAATTTATCTGATGGTGTAGAGGGATTGATTTCAACCAAAAAAGCATTAATAGATGAAGGTATAGATACTTATGGAACAAGTATTGGAGAAGATGATTCTAAAATTTTAATAAAAGAAGTAAATGGAATAAAAATAGGCTTTGTATCTTATATAACAAAAATTGATGATGGAATAGAAGTTAACGAAGATAATATTAAATATGTAAATTATTATTCACCAGAACAAGTTGATAAAGATTTTGAATATTTAAAAGAGCAAGAAGTAGAATATATTATAGCAAATATTCATACAGGTAGCACACAACATAGAATAACTGAAGAAGAACATGAAGAAATTAATAATAAATTAATAGAAAGTGGAGCAGATGTAATTATTGGTACTCACCAAAATGATATTGGAAAATTAGAAATAAGACAAAATGCAGATGGGAAAAATGTACTAATTGCAAATTCAATGGGACATATATTATCAGAAAATACTAATGTTGCTTTAATGCTAGAAATTCAAATTATTAGAAGTGAAAGTGCAGGAGGAACGATTTTAAGTAAAGTTGTCTATACACCTACATATACATTAAAAAGTGTGAAACCTTATCAAATATTTAATTTAAGGGAGACAATTAAAATATATGAAAATGAAGATGATACTATTGTAGATAAAAATACTTATAATAAAATGAAACAAGAATTAGAAAAAGTTGAAACATTAATATCACAATAAAGAAAGGGAGCAAAAATGAAAGTAGGTTTTATATCATTAGGTTGTAGCAAAAATTTAGTAGATACAGAAATGGCAATTGGGTTATTTGAAAAAAATAACTTTGAAATAGTAAATAATCCAGAAGAAGCAGAAATTATTGTAATAAATACTTGTGGATTTATAGAATCTGCAAAAGAAGAAGCAATAAATACAATTTTAGAAATGGCAGAATATAAAAAGAAAAAATGTAAATACTTAATAGCAATGGGATGCTTAGTACAAAGATATAAAGAAGAATTGAAAAAGAATATTCCAGAAGTTGATTTATTTTTGAGTATAGATGAATATGAAAATATGTGGGATAAAATTAAAGATTTAGTTTCAATAAAAACAAAAACTAATCAATATAATTTAGACTTTTTTAATAGAAAAATTTCAACAGGAAATACAACTGCATATTTAAAAATAGCAGAAGGATGTAGTAATAGATGTACATATTGTGCAATTCCATATATAAGAGGTCCATTTATTAGTAGAAAAATGGAAGATATTTTAGAAGAAGCAGAAAATCTTGTAAAAGATGGGATAAAAGAATTAATAGTAATTGCGCAAGATACAACAAAGTATGGTATAGATATATATGGTGAGCCAAAATTAGCAGAATTACTAGAAGAATTATGCAAAATAAAAAATTTAAAATGGATTAGATTTTTATATGCATATCCTGAAACAATAACAGATGAATTAATTGAGGTCGTTAGAAAAAATGATAAGATCTGCAAATATTTTGATATTCCAATTCAACACATTTCAAATCCTGTTTTAAAAAGAATGAACAGAAAAGGTGATGAAAAGAGTATAAAAAATGTTATAAATAAAATTAGAGAAAAAATACCAGATGTTGAAATAAGAACAACTCTAATTGTTGGTTTTCCGGGCGAAACAGAAGAAGATTTTGAAAAATTATATGATTTTGTGGAAGAAACAAAATTTGAAAAACTTGGGGCATTTATGTATTCAAAAGAAGATGGAACACCTGCTTCAAGATTAAAAGAACAAATTCACCCATCAACTAAAAAAAGAAGATATAATAAAATAATGCAAATTCAAAAAGAAATATCAAAGCAAAATTTATTAAAAAAGATAGGAAAAACTTATGAAGTTTTAATTGAAAATATATCTTTTGATAAAAAATATTATATAGGAAGAACATCTATGGAAGTACCAGACATTGATGGTGTTGTTTACATTGAAAATACAAAAGAAAATTTAATTGGAAAATTTGTAAAATGCAAGATAAAAGATGTTAATGAATATGATTTATTTGCAACTTTAATATAATTATTTAATTTTTGCTAAAAAAATAAAATATAATAAAAATGTATAATTTTTTCCTTATTTGTCATACTAAAGTTATGAATAAAAATAATAAGGAGGAAATATATGAAGGCAACAGGAGTAGTTAGAAGAATAGATGATTTAGGAAGAATTGTTATTCCAAAGGAAATAAGAAAAACTTTACACATAAAAGAAGGTGATCCATTAGAAATTTTTACAGATAAAGAAGGAGAAGTAATATTAAAGAAATATTCTCCTATTGGTGAACTTTCAGAATTTGCAACAGGTTATGCTGAAACATTAGCAAAAACTACAGGACATATTGCATGTATTACAGATAAAGATACAGTTATCGCAGTATCTGGTGGTTCTAAAAAAGAATTTTTAGAACAAGATTTATCTCAAGAGTTAGAGCAACTTATGGAAGATAAAGAAATATATACAAGTAATGATAATAATGAGATGTCAATACCAGTTACAAAAAATGATAATAAAGAACGTAAATTTAATTCTCAAGTTGTTTACCCTATTATTTCTCAAGGTGATGTTATTGGAAGTGTAATTTTATTATCAAAAGAGCCAAATGTTAAAATGGGTGAGGCAGAATTAAAGGTTGTACAATCTGCAGCAGGTTTTTTAGGAAGCCAAATGGAAATTTAATATAAATATTGAATATGAATTTTTAAGTAAACCTAAATTGTTAGACAAAAAAGTTTAGCAAGGAGGGTTTATTTTTATTGTATAGAAATATAAAAATTTATTTTATTATTGACAGTACTAATATTTTATTTTAAAATAAAAATAATAAAAAAATTGGAGAAAAATATGTTACTAAAAATAAGAATAATAATATATAATATTTGGAAAGCCTTTAATTATGGAATATTTTTAATAATAGCTTTTATAAATAAAATATTTAGAAAAAATAAAACAGAAAATTCAAACAAAAAAATAATGATATTAGTAGATAAAATATGTAAAGGCGGAGCCGAAAGAGCGGCAATTAATGTTGGTGAAAATTTAGCAAAAAAATATGATGTAGTTATTGTACTGCCACAAGTTAAAGAAGAATTTAAAAAAATTGAACAATATAATTGTGGAGTAAAATGTGTAGAAATAAAAGGCAGTAATAAAATAAAAGTTATAAAAAAAATAAAACAATTTAAAAAAGAAAATAAAATAACACATTGTATAAGTTTTGGAACTAGAGTAAACTTTATTAATGTAATTACAAGAGTAAATGATAAAACAATAATATCTATAAGAAATTATTTATCTATTGCAGAAAAAGATTCAAGAAAGAAAATAAAATACAAATTTGCAAGTATTTTATGTGATTATATTGTTTCAGTATCAAAAGCGGTAGAACAAGACCAAATAAAAAAATATAATATAAATCCTAATAAAATATGCACAATTCCAAATTATTGTAATAAAGAAGAAATTATAAATGCAATTAGTAGTTATGAAATAGATGAACAAGATAAACATATTTTTGAAAATGGTAAAGTTATTATAAACGTGGGTAAATTAAAATTTCAAAAAGGTCAATGGCATCTTATTAGAGCATTTAAAAAAGTTGTAGAAAAAAATAATGACGTAAAATTAATAATATTAGGAATGGGAGAACTTGAAGATTACCTTAAAAAATTAATTATAGATTTACAGTTAGAAAAAAATGTTTTTATACTAGGACATAAAAATAAAAATATATATACATATATGTCAAAATCAAATATATTTGTATTTCCAACTTTATATGAAGGAATGCCAAACGTCATTTTAGAAGCAATGGCTTGTAATTTACCAATAATAGCATCAGATTGCTATGGAGGTAATAGAGAAATTATTGCACCAAATTTAAAAGATAGTGACGTAATAAGCAATGTTACAAAATGTGAATACGGAGTTTTATTACCAAAATTTGATATGAAATTATATGAGGCAAATGAAGAATTAACAAAAGAAGAAATAATGTTAGCAAATAGCATAAATGAAATGTTACAAGATAATAATTTACTTGTAAACTATAAAGAAAAATCAAAAGAAAGAATAAAAAAATATAATAAAGAAAATTATTTTCAACTATGGGAAGAAGTATTAGAAAAATTACAATAAAATGAGGGTAAAATGAAAAAAAATATTATGATTTTATTAACGAAACTATCTAATGGTGGAGCAGAAAAAGCAGCAACTATTCTTGCAGAAAATTTATCTAAAAAATATAATGTATATTTAGTAGTGTATGATAATTCTATACAAGATTATGAAACTAATGTAAAAATTATAGATTTACATACTAAAATAACTAACAAAAATTATATAAAAAAAATAATAAATGTGTTTAAAAGGATATGGCTTGTAAAGAAATATAAAAAACAACTTAATATAGATGTTACAATTAGTTTGTTAACAACTCCAAATCTTATCAATGTTTTAACAAAAGGAAAAGATAAAACCATTGTATCAATTAGAAACAATTTAAAAAGAAAAAAATGGATTGAAGATAAAGTAAATTCTTTTGCAATGAAAAAAGCAGATAAAATTGTAACTGTATCTAAAGAAATGAGAGATTTTTATATAACACACAATAAAATAAACAAGAACAAAATTGTTGCAATAAATAATATTTGTAAATTAAGCGAAATTAATGAAAAAATAAAAAATAATGAAATTTTAAAGTATAATGAAATTTTTAATGGAAATGTAATTATATCTTTAGGAAGACATATTAAACAAAAGGGACAATGGCATTTAATTAGAGCATTTTCAAAAATTGCAAAAGAAAATAAAGAATATAAATTAGTTATTTTTGGAAGAGGAAAGAAGAAAGAATATTTACAAAATTTAATAAATAGTTTATCTTTAAATGAACAAGTATATTTATTAGATTTTGTAAAAAATCCATATATATATTTAAAAAAATCAAAATTTTTAGTAACGGCGTCTTTGTTTGAAGGATGTTCTAATACAATACTAGAAGCGATGGCGTGTGGCATTCCTGTTATTGCTACTGATTGTGATTATGGTAATAGAGAAATTTTGGCACCAAATTTTTTAAATAAAGAAAAGGTAAAAGAATATAAAAAAGAGGAATTTGGAATATTAGTACCAGAACAAGATGAAAAATATTATGATGTAAAAGAACCATTAACAAAAGAAGAAATTGAATTATATAAGGCAATAAAAGAGTTAATAGAAAATGAAGAATTAAGAAAACATTATCAAGAAAAATCTATGGAAAGAATCCAAGATTTTCAGGAAAATGTAGATAAATGGATAGAATGCATAGAAGAAACTAATAACTAGGAAGGAAATATAATAAAGTATGAAAATAGTTGTAATAGCAAACAAAACTAATAATTTGGCTAGAGCAAGAAAAAAATTATTACAAGAATTTATAAAAAAAGATTACGAAGTAGTGTGTATTTGTCCGGAAAAAGAATACATAGAAGAATTACAGAAAATAGGAGTCAAAACAATAAAAATACAATGGAATAGAATATCATCTGGATTATTTAGCAATATTTTATATTTTAAACAATTAGTTAAAATCTTAAAAGAAGAAAAACCAGATATTGTATTTAGTTATACTGCAAAACCCAATATTGTAGGTAGCATTTCTGCAAAAATTGCAAAAGTTCCAAGAATATATTGTATGCTTACAGGTTTAGGTTATATATATTCTACAAATAAATTTAAAATAAAAGTTATAAGATTTTTTTGTAATAGAATATATAAAATTGCTCTTAAATGTTGTACAAAAGTAATATTTCAAAATAAAGATGATAGAGATTTTTTTATAAAGAAAAAATTTGTTGATGAAGAAAAGGCTTATGTTGTAGATGGTTCAGGAGTTGACTTAGAAAAGTTCCAATTTACAAAATTACCGAATGAATTTAATTTTCTTATGATTTCAAGATTATTAGATGTAAAAGGAGTAGAAGAATTTTGCAAAGCAGCAGAAATAGTTAAAAGTAAGTTCCCTAACATAACTTTTACATTATTAGGCGAAATAGAAAATTCATATAGAGATGTTAAAATTGAAAATATAAAAAAATATCAAGAAAATAATATAATTAATTACGAAGGATATAAAGAAGATGTGTTGCCGTATTTAAAAAATTGTATGGTATTTGTATTACCATCATATTTGAAAGAAGGTATTCCAAGGTCTGTATTAGAGGCAATGGCTATTGGAAGACCAATTATTACAACAAATGTTTCTGGCTGTAAAGAAACTGTAAAAGAAGGAATAAATGGATATTTGGTAGAGCCTAAAAATTATATTGATTTAGCAAATAAAATGGAGTTTATGATTGAAAATAAAGATTTACTAGAAAATATGGGAAAACATAGTTTTGAATATGTAAAAGAACGTTTTGATGTAAATTTAATTAATAAAAAAATGTTAGAAATAATGGATTTATTTTAACAAAACTATTGACAACTTAATTAAGTTTATATAAAATAAGTTTGCAAGAAAAATAAAAAACAAATGAAAGGAGTTTTAAAAATGATAGCAAGCCTTGAAACCGTTGGTACTCTACACACACACACACACACACACACACACACACAGATATCTTAAAAGTATAAAACAAGGGATTTTTGCGTCATTTTTAAATTTAAGAAATAATTTAATAAGTAAAGTAAACAGAGTTAATTTTGTTTATATGTTTGTAATACCATTACGCATATAAATTGAGTTAACTCTTTTTGTCGTTTTTGTTTTAGTAAAAGTTTTCGCTTGCTACCTTCGGTTTAAATTTTAAAAAATTATGGGTTATCTAACGTTTAGTTTAATTCAAATATAAAAAAAGTGCATTTCGCTTCTCAACATAACTGCGTAATAATTTGTAATTAAATTTAATGAGCCTCTTTCGC
>CANQOW010000046.1 GCA_947625545.1 uncultured Clostridia bacterium | reverse complement strand
AATCGAACCGGCACGGTTTATTCAACCGCAGGATTTTAAGTCCTGTGCGTCTGCCAGTTCCGCCACATCTGCATTTTGGTAACTGACAATAAAGATTATACTATTATATTTTTTAATTGTCAATACTTTTTTCAAAAAAAATAAAAGGAATTTAATTCCTTTTATTTTTCTTTTATTAATAAAATTATTTTTTATTTACTAAATCTTTTAATGCTTTACCAGCTTTGAATACAGGAGCTTTTGAAGCAGGTATTTTTATTTCTTCTTTAGTTTGTGGATTTCTTCCTTTTCTAGCTGCTCTTTTTCTTACTTCGAAAGAACCAAATCCAACTAATTGGATTTTATCTCCTTTTACTAATGTTTCTGTAACAACTTCTGTAAAAGCATTTAAAGTTGCTTCAGCACTTTTTTTTGTTTCTCCTGTTTTAGCAGCCATTGCTGCGATTAATTCTGATTTGTTCATCTAGATTACCTCCTAAAATTATTCGCGTAAATAGGTATGTATGAACACTTTCCTATCTACTATTAGAAATATTCGTCAAAGTTGTACAAAATCCTTCTTTTTTTTTAATTTATTTTCTTTTATGTTCTTACTGTTTCTAAGTTTTTATGTTTTTTGTCTAAAAGTTATTAATTTTTATTCTTAATTTTTCCATATATACCAATGGTTTTAAGCATTTTATATATATTATTTCCACCTGGTAAAGATAATATTTCTTCATCATTAAAAATTTTAAAAAATATTACTAAAATACCATAAATTAAAATAGCAAATACTAAACTAATTAAAAAAGCCAATTTATAAAAAACATAATTTAAAAGAAAATAATATAATTTAAACGATAATATTCCCATTATGCAAGTAACAATTAATGGCTTAAAAATATATTTAACAAAACCTAACTTCAAATTAATAAATTTATTTAAAAATATAAATTCAATTACACAAACTATAACATTATTAATTATAGAAGCGATAGCAGCACCATTAACTCCTATACTTGGAATACTTATAAGTATAATATTTAAAACAAGTTTTGCAATTAAACCAACCCCTGCTGCTAACATTGGTACAAATACCTTACCTAACCCTTGTAAAGCACCATTTAAAGTTTGAGTTATAACCACAAAAATAATAGTAATAGAACTTATCGCCAATAACTCAGCACCACTTATAGCATTTGGAAATAATAAACTAATTATTTCATTAGAAAAAATACATAAGCCAATAGTACAAGGTAACCCAATTAATATAGTAATAAGTAATGAATATGAGATTTTATTTTGAATAGTTTTTGTATCATTTATAGCCAAAGCAGAAGATATTGCCGGTACTAATGCAGTTGCAAAAGCAATATTAAACGACATTGGTAAAGTAATTATAGTATCTACTTTACCACTTAATATACCATACTGAATTATTGCATCTTCTTCATTTAAAAAAGTTTTTAAAGCCCTAATAACAGTAATTGAATCAATATTTTTATTTAAAGATGTTAAAATAGCAGTAAATGCAATAGGAATAGATACAAGTAATATTTGTTTTAAAATAACTATTATTCTTTCTCTTTTATATTTTACCTGTAACCTATTCCCTATTAGTTTATTAATATTTGACTTATAATATAAAATTAAATATAAAAAAGTTAAAACAATAGAAAAAGTAGTAGCAAGATTTGCACCCGCTGCCATTAAAGTTGTATCTATCCCTTTTACTACAACAACTAATTCTACAATTAAAATAGTAAATAATGTCTTAAAAACTTGCTCTAATATTTGAGATTTAGCAGTTACAGATATTTTTTCAATACCATTAAAATATCCTCTTATAACAGATATAATTGATACAAAAAATAATGAAGGCGATAATGCAACTAATGTCATTTCTGCTTCTGGTATTTGTAAAACTACATTTGCAATAAAATTAGCACTAAAAAATAATAACATTGTCCCAAATAAACCAATTAAAGCAAATGTTATAAAAGATACTTTAAATACTCTATTTGCAGCCCTATAATTTCCAACTGCAACCCTTTCAGAAATTAATTTTGAAATAGCATTAGGAACACCAACAGAAGATAATGTTAGTAATAAAGCATAAATTTGATATCCACTACTATAAATAGCATTACCTGTATCTCCAAAGCCTTCACGATTAGTAAGATATAATCTATAAACTAACCCTAAAATTTTTATAAAAATTTGAGATATAATTAAAATCAAAACACTTATAAAAAAAGTTTCTTTTTTATTCTTTTTACTTTTCATTTTACTCCTTTTTTTCTAATTATATTAAGTAAAATTTAAAAATAATACTTTTCTATAAAAAAGAACAATTTACAACTATTTCATATTAACTTATTACTTACTTTCATAAAGGATAACAAAGATTTATTTAGTAAATTTTTATTAATTAATTATAATTTTTATTAAAAATTACATAAAATTATACATTTTTTGCCTAAAACTCTTGTTTTTTTTTCAATTTTGTAAGATAATATATATGTATAAAAGTTTTTAAATATAAAATCTTTTATAATCTCATAAAATGAAAGTGGTGAACTTTTTGAAATATTTAGATAAACTATTAAAAATTTTAAAAACAGATAGAAATACTTTTTTTACATACATATTAACAATTATAACTGCTTATATAGTAATAGATAGATTTGTAGAATTGTTATTTATATGTTTTACGGGTATGTCAGTATCATATTGGGGACCAATACAATACACACTAGCGCTTGCTTGTCCAGTATTTGCATTTTTATTTTCAAGTTCCTCATCTTATGCAAAATCGGATGTTACTAAATTAAGTTTATTCTATTCTTATGTAATAGCACTATATTTAGTTGCATTAACAATGTTTGATCAATGGTTTAACATGTTACAATGGTTACTACTAACTTCACTACCAAACTATGTAGAATTTATTAGTAATTTCTATAACTTAGTACAACCTGCATTTAGAATGACAGCGTTTTATTTACCATTAACAACAGCATATCCACTATTCAAATGGTTGTATATGAAAATTAATGATACAAAAGATATTAGAGATTCCATTGCAGATTATGCAGGTATAGATTTATCAGATAAAAAAACAGGTTGGGGACCATATACATGTGAAATAACATTAGGTGCAGATAAAGAAACATCACAAATAGTAAAAATACCTGAAGTTAGAAGATTTGAATCTTTATTAGTAGTTGGTGTATCAGGTTCTGGTAAAACTTCAATGGTATTTGAACCAATGATTGCCAAGGATCTAGAAAAGAAGAAATTTTTTAGAGATATTTCAAAAGAAATGGGATTTACAGCATTAAAAACAGGTATAGCAAGTTTAAATTGTCCTTACGATAACGATTACTTAAATCAAAACTTTAATTTGAATATGATACAATCAACATCAGGAAAAGAAAAATTATTCAAAACATATTTAGGAAAAATGATTTTAAGTGATTCTAATAACATTACATATAAAAATATAGGATTAACATATTTATCACCTGATTTTGAATCAACTTCACACATTATAGAAGTTGCAAAAAATATGGATATACCAGTTAATTTAATAGATCCTGCATATCCAGATTCACCTGGTTTAAACCCATTTATATATGATAATCCATCAGCAACAGCAGTAGCAATTTCTTCAGTATTAAAAGGAATGTATACATCAACACATACAGATGTTGAAGAAGCATTTAGGGAAAATGTTACAATGCAAGCAGTAGAAAATCTTTCAATATTATTAAAAGAAATGTATCCAAGATTACATGATGGTTTATTACCTAACTTAGAAGATTTATTAGAATTACTTACAAATTTCAACTTAGTTGAAGATATGTGTAAAGAATTAGAAGAAATACCTGAGTTAGCAGAAAAATATAAAATGCAATTAAATTACTTTAAAAAGAACTTTTATAGTACAGGTATAGGTAAAGCAGATACAGAAAAATATATTTATTCTGCTACAACCCAATTAGATAATTTATTAAGAATATCTAGTGTTAGAAATATACTTTGCAATAGGGTAAACAATATAGATTATGATAAAGCACTTGCAAATGGAGAAATTACACTTGTTTGTACAAGACGTGGAGATTTAGGTGCAACAGCACATAAAGCATTTGGTCTATTCTTCTTACTAATAATGCAATATTCAATTTTAAAAAGACCAGGAAGTGAAAGAACAAGAATACCTCATTTTCTATACATAGATGAATTTCCAGACTTTATATGCCCTTCAACAGATTCAATATTTACTTTATATAGAAAATATAGAGTTGGAACTATTATTTCAGCACAAAACTTAGGTCAATTAGGAGATGAAAAATCTTCAAAGAGACAGACAATTTTAGCAAACTGTGCTTCAAAAATAGTATTTGGTAATAACACACCAGAAGACAACAACTGGTGGACATTAGAACTTGGAGAAAAACGTGAATGGAAATTTACCAATAATTATGATACTGAAAAAGGTGAATATGA
Organism: uncultured Clostridia bacterium; assembly: GCA_947625545.1. Lineage (GTDB taxonomy): Bacteria > Bacillota > Clostridia > TANB77 > CAG-508 > CANRES01. The sequence continues at coordinate 3,928 of CANQOW010000046.1, read as the reverse complement.
TAAGAAATTAGGTGGAATTAGTTATGCTTACAAAGCAAATTATGCAGCAGGTAAAATTCAATCATTAAAATTTAAAAATTGTATGTATAAAGTAAAAGATATGAAAGGCAAAAATATTGTTGGTACAATGAAACTTGATTTCTTAGAGTCTAAATATAAAGAAAAGCAAGAATCAAAGAAATATGACTTTACTAAATTTACAAATGGAATTGTAACAGATAACAAACCTAAAAAATCTAAGAAAACAACTTTAACTACTAGTGATACAGATAACAATGATTTTGAAGTTGACCCAATTAAAACAGATAATACAGATTCTAAATTCTTATTTGATAATGAAGATGCAATTATATTTGATTTCAAAAAGAGAGATAATAATTAAAAAAATATACCCGTACATTAATTTTGTACGGGTTTTTCTTTATTGTATAGGAAAAATCGAAGATTTTTCTGTATACAAAAAGGTTAATTTACATTGGGCAAAATGCACATGTGTGCGTCGAAAGCTATGCTTTCGCTAACGCACAATTTTCTTATATCTATTCTACTACTAATCCAGAATTTCTATAATAATCCATTAACCATGCAGAAGAATCAAATGGTTCTAAAGTTTTAGGAGTACCATAATCAACACCAAAAGTTTCAACTCTTATACTTGTAATAACTGGTGGATTAACAGGTGTAGATTCTTCACTTGATGAAGAAGTATTTTCTTCACCATCTTCCCCTTCTTCTGCAGTTTTTATTTCTGTTTCAGCAATACTTCTAACTACGTCCATTCCCTCAATAACTTTACCAAAACCACAATATAAACCATTTAAATTAGTAGAATCTTGTGTAGTAATAAAAAATTGGCAACCTGCAGAATTATAACTTTCTTCTGCTAAATCTGGTGATAAAGATGTATAACTAGATCTAGCCATTGCTAAAATACCTTCTTCAAATTTTAATTTATTTTCTTTATGACCATTATAAGCCATTTCTCCTTCTATTGCATAAGCAACATCTTCTGTAGAATCTTTTTCAATATCATCTCTAATATCACTTAAAACTGGACTGCCTGTACCATCTCCTAATGGGTCTCCACCTTGTATCATAAAATCTTTAATAATTCTATGAAAGGTTAACCCATCATAAAATTCATTGTTAGATAATTTTATAAAATTTGAAACAGTATTTGGTGCAATTTTAGGATATAATTCTACCTTAATTGTACCATAATTTTCTACTTCTATAGTTGCAATAGGATTTTGTATTTTTTCAAAATGTGCTTTGTATTCTCCAAATGCTACAACTCCTATAAGAACTAATACCACAAGTATTGCTATAATCAAAATAATTTTTTTCATATTTTAATATCATTCCTTTCTTTTTATTTAAGTCAAAAACACTAAAATTTTCAACTTTATATTTATAATTAAATATTCTATCATAATTTTTAAAATTTTCAAGTATTAAATTGGAATATTATCAAAAACAAACTGTTCTTGCATTCTTTTTAAAGATTGCCTAATACTTCTTGCTCTTACTTCACCAATTCCTTCAACTTTATCAAGTGTAGGAATATCTGCAGCCAATATATGTTGAAAAGATTTAAATGACTTAACTAAATTCTCAACAATATTATTTGGCATTCTTGGAACCTTGCTTAATAATCTATATCCTCTTGTATAAACTGCTAATTCATCATAATTATCAAATCTTTCATACCCTAAAAGTTTTGCAATTATTTGTACATTCATTAACTCGTCATAATCTAAATTTTCAATTTCTGTTAATACTTTTTCAGGTGTTTTCTTTTTAGTGTGACCAATATAATCTTTTATTATTAACAATTCTTCTTTTTCAAGTCCTCCTACTAATTCTTCTAACTGCATTTCTATTAGTCTTCCCTCTTCACCTAATTCAAAAATTTTATTTTGAACCTCTGCAACAACCTTCATAACCATTTCTGCTCTTTGAATAGAAGTTATAACATTATCTAATGTAACAATATCATTAAATTCATATTCATTTAAAATATTTAATTTATTATCAAAAACATTTTTATATTTTTCAACTGTTTGTAATGCTTGATTTGCACTTGTTAAAACTTTTGCGGTATCTTCAATTACATATCTAAAATTGCCTTTAAAAAGAGTAATTATATTTCTTCTTTGTGAAATACTTATAATTAATGCACCTGTTTGTTTTGCTGCACGTTCTGCAGTTCTATGTCTTGTACCTGTTTCTTTAGTTTCTATTGTATGTAATGGAATTAATTGTGTATTTGCTAATAAAATTTTCTTTAAATCACTGCTTAAAACTATTGCACCATCCATTTTTGCTAATTCATAAAGTTTTGATGAACTATAATCTTCATTAATTGTAAAACCACCATCAACAATATCCATTACTTCTTTTGAATCTCCAACAACAATTAATGCACCAGTTTTTGCTTTCAAAATATTGTCTAAACCCTGCCTAAATTCTGTACCAGGTGCTACTAATTTCAAAATGTCTATCATTTTCTTTCCTCCTAACTAAAAGTAAATTTATCTTAACCCCGCCTTTTTCATTGCTTCAATAATATTTTTTACACCTATTATTTCTATTTTATAATCTTCTTTTAGTAACTTTCTATTATTCTCTGGTATAATACAAGTTTTAAAGCCCATTTTTTCTGCTTCTTTTATTCTTTTATCTATTAAATTTACAGTTCTAACTTCACCTGTTAATCCTACCTCTCCTATTGCTACAATATCTTTTGAAATTGGTATATTTTTAAAACTTGAACATGTTGCTAATATAATTCCTAAATCTATTGCAGGTTCATTTATTTTTATTCCACCTACAACATTTAAGTATGCATCTTGATTTCCTAACATTAAACCTGCTTTTTTTTCTAAAACTGCAATTAATAATGTTAATCTATTATAATCTATTCCATTTGCTGTTCTTCTTGGTAAACCAAATACACTTGGTGTTGTTAATGCTTGTAATTCAATTAATAAAGGTCTTGTTCCCTCAATGCTAGAAACTATTATAGAACCTGATGGATTATCTTCTCTTTCTGATATTAAAATAGATGATGGATTATTTATTTCTACCATACCTTCATTTTGCATTTCAAACATTCCTAATTCATTTGTTGAACCAAATCTATTTTTAACTCCTCTTAAAATTCTATATGAAAAATATCTTTCTCCTTCTAAGTATAAAACTGTATCTACCATGTGTTCTAGCACTCTTGGTCCTGCAATACTTCCATCTTTTGTAACATGACCTATAATTATTGTTGTTATTTCATTTGCTTTACACATTTTCATTATACGAGCAGTTATTTCTCTTACTTGACTTACACTTCCCGGTGCAGATGTTATTTCTTCTGAATACATTGTTTGTATAGAATCTATTATAACTAATTTTGGTTGAAGTTTTATAATTGATTCTTCTATTAAATCTATATCTGTTTCACCTAAAAACATTAAATTTTCATTTTTTATATTTAATCTATCTGCTCTTAATTTTATTTGTTCTCCTGATTCTTCTCCTGATATGTATAATACTTTTCCATCTGTTTTTATTTTACTACAAATTTGTAAGATTAGAGTAGATTTACCAATTCCCGGCTCTCCTCCTAATAATACTAACGAACCTTTAACTAAACCTCCACCTAAAACTCTATCTAATTCAGCAAAACCTGTTGATGTTCTAATTGCTTCTTGTCCAATTATATTATTTAATTCCATTGGAATAGATTTTTCTTTTTTTTCTATCTTATTATTTGTTGTGTTTGCAACTTTTTCTTCAAAAAAACTATTCCATTCATTACAAGCAGGACATTTTCCTAACCATTTTGTTGATTCATAGCCACAATTATTACATACAAATACAGTTTTTATTTTTGCCATTTATAAGTTTTCCTTTCTCATTAAAAAGTGTACAT
>CANQOW010000045.1 GCA_947625545.1 uncultured Clostridia bacterium | reverse complement strand
GGGCTGTGCATATTTGCGAAGCAAAATGCACATGTGTGCGTCGAAAGCTTTGCTTTCGTTAACGCACAATTTTCTTAAAAATATGTAGACAAGATTGCCTCTAAACCTAAATTTAAGTCTATTTCTCCTATCTTATAATTTGTATCTAAATTTATTAATTCACTAAGAATTTTCCTTAATTCTAACTCATTAAAATATTTTGCTTGTGTTTTATATTTATTAATTAAAAACATTTGATTTGGCTTTAAATTTAAACACTCTGCTGTATTTTTATTATATTTTTCAGTTAACTTTACAATATATAACTTTTTTAAATGATTATATAAAGTAATTAAAATTTTCTGAACAGGCTCTTTATTATATATTAAACCATTTAAAGTTTCCATTGCTTTTTTTATATTTTTATTACCTAAACTATCTGTCAAATCAAAAATTACACTTTCAATTTGTTTAGTAGATAATAAATCTATATCTTCCTTTTTTATAGTTCCATTTTTTCCTACATACTCAATTAACTTTCTAATTTCATTAATTAAATCTTGCATACTATTTCCACAAGTTTCAATTAAGTATCTTGAAGTAGTATCATCAATTTCTACTTTATATGCTTTACAAATTGCTTTTAGTCTAGCAATTATTTGAGATGGATTTTGTTTTTCAAAATTACAAACACAACCATTTTTTTCTATAAATTTATATAATTCATTTTTTTCTATTTCTTCTTCAACAAAAACTAATATAACACTATCCTCTATAATACTTATATTATTATTTAAATATTCAACAAGTGATGCACTTATATTAGAATTAGAAGAAGTTTTCTTTTTACTATCTTTACTAAAAAGATTAGTATTTTTTGCAATAATTAATTTCTTATCATATCCAAAAGCAGGTGTTTCTATATTAGATATAAGTTCTTTAACATTTGTTTCATCAATTTGAATGTAATTAATTCCTTTTATTAATTCTCCAAAATTAGATTTTATTTTTTTTAAAATTGTATCTAATAAAAACGTTTCTTCTCCATAAAGTAAGTATAAATTATTAAGATTTCCACTTTTTACTTCTTTTTCTAGTTGTTCTATTGTCATTTTTCCTCCCTATATTTTATAGTAATATTAGATAAAATTTAAATATTTACTGCTCGCTACCTTCGGCTTAAAATTATTTTTTTTCTGCTTCCGTTCTTCAAACATTTCAAAACAGAAGTATGTATTAGTATATCTTATGAATCGTACTATATTGCTTGGGCAAAACAGAAGGTCGAACTCATTAGAAAAAAATATAATTTTCGCCTCACGCTTCGCAGTTTTCATACAAAAACGTTAATATACATTTATAATTTTTGAGAAAATTTTGCAGAATGAGCATGACAAATAGCAATCGCCATACTATCAGTAGTATCATCTAATTTTGGTAACTTTTCTACATTCAAAATTGTTTTAACCATTTTTTGTACTTGAATTTTATCTGCTCTACCATATCCTACAACTGCTTGTTTAACTTGAAGCGGAGTATATTCAAAAGTTGGTATATTTCTTTGACATCCAACTATTAAAATTACTCCTCTTGCCTGTGCAACATTAATTGCAGTTTTAGCATTATTATTAAAAAATAATTCTTCAACAGATATAGCCTCAGGCTTGTACTCATCAATAATATTATTTAATTGTATAAAAATTTCATTTAACCTTAATGGGAAAGACATTTTTGCATCAGTTTTTATTGCGCCACTATCTATTAACTTAAATTTATTTCCTATATAATCAATTATACTATAACCTGTTATTCCATAACCGTGGGTCAATTCCTAAAATACGCATTATTTACCTTCCTTTAATTATTTTTGTAAAATTATTCTAAATATTTGAGATACAGACCAAGCTTGTGCTATTGCTCCTTTAGGCAAAAATGGTGCTTTTGAATCATGTAATTCTGCTAAACTACCAATTAAACCATCATTATAAAATGCTTTAACAAATGTTGTTTTTACATTTGCCTTAAAATCTTCTAATTTCTTTTTTAATGCTTCTTTATCAGTTTTATTCTTAGCAGAACTTATCATATTTTTTAGTGCATCATAATATAAACCAAATAACCATGGCCAAGTAATTCCTTGATGATAACTCATATCTCTTCTTGCAGGTTCACCATAATATACTTCAACATAGTTTTCTTCACCTTTTGCTAATGTTTTTAGTCCATATTTATTAAGTAATTTTTTAGTAACTGTATCTAAAATTTCATTTGCAACATTTGAACTAGGATCAATTACTGGATATGTTAATGATAAACTAAATAATTGATTTGGTCTTATTTTATCGTCTCCTAATACATCATATAAGCATTTTTTTCTTTTGTTATAAAATTTTTCATTATATGAAATTCTACAATTTTCTGCCATTTCATTATATATTTTTGATTGTTTTTTTCCTTCAAATTTTATTGTTAATTCTTCCATAATTTTTAAAGCATTATACCATAAAGCATTAATTTCAACTGCTTTGCCATTTCTAGGAGTAACAGCAATTCCATCATATTTTGCATCCATCCATGTGTTTTGAGTCTTTGGTGTTCCAGATACTAATAAATTGTCTGAATCTACATAAATATTATTATCGTCTAAATCTATTCCTGTACTATATTTATTAATTATTTCTTTTAAATTTTCATAAATGTTCTCTTTTACCCAATTATAGTCTGATGTATATTCTAATAACTTATGAACAGATTCAAATAATAATAATGATGCATCTACACTATTATATAATGGTCTATTATCAAAACCTGAATAACCATTTGGTAATAAACCAAACTTAATATTTTTGGTAAATGTAAGTAATACTTCTTTTGCTATTTTATAATTTTTTGGAATTAGTAATAATCCTTCATAAGAAATCATTGCATCTCTTCCCCAGTCTAAAAACCAAGGATAACCTGCAATAAGTGTATGTAATCTAAAAGCAGGTCTGTATACAATAAAGTTATCCACTGCAACTAAATAATCTCTTAGTAATTCTCTATCTTTTTCGTCTAAAGTTATATTTTTATTTTCAATTAAACCAGAATCTATTAACATTTGATTTATTCTTACAATTTCGTCACTTATAACTTTTTTTGCTTTTATTTCTTCTATATTATCTTGTAAAGAACATACAAAACTTATTTCTTTTTCTTCTCCTGGCATAAGAACTATTTCATATCTACCAACAACTGAATGATTTTCTTTTGCTGGAAATCCTCTTTTTTCTTCTTCAATATAATACATGTTGTAGAATATATCATTATTGTGTTCAATATATTCTCCTTCACTCATATTCATATATATAGGCATTTGTGAATTATCATTAATAATTATTTTTACTTTTCTTTTATTTACATCTTGTTTTACTGAAAAAGTTGCATTTTCACTTACTTGATGAAAATCTCTATAATTTAAAATTGGTGCTATTGTAAATTTTGCTTTTTTCTTTCCATTCTTTATTTTATACATTACACAAACAGTATTTTCGCCATATTTTAGACATATCATTTTTTTAATCATTGTATCTTTTACTTTATATGTAAAAATTGGAATATAATCTTTTTCAAAACTTTCTAAGTATTTATAACCATCTGATATATAATTTTCACACATATTTGTATATAAGTTATTTGTGCTTCCATCTTCAAATTCAATACTTTCGTCTAACTTTGATAATATTAAATATCTTCTTGCTGGTGGTGTAAGTGGTGCAAGTAATAAACCATGATATTTTCTTGTATTACATCCTATTATTGTTGAAGATGCATATCCACCTATTCCATTTGTTATTATCCATTCTTTTGTAATTCCATTTTCTAAATCTAATTGTTTTTTATTAAATTTCATTTGTTCCTCCAATTATTATTATTTTTCTTTCTTTATTTCGTTTAAAAATTTTTCTTTTTCTTCTTGCTCTTTTATATTTTGTAATCTTTTTTCATCACTTGTTTGTATAGATTCAATTCTATCTTTATATTTTGAACTAAATTTACTTGTTTTTCTTTTGTTATTTTTTCTCTTTTGCTCTTTTTCTGCATTTTTAATTATATTCTTTTTCTCTTTTATCTTTGTTTTATTAGTTTTTTTCTTATCTTTTAATCTTGAATTTAACATTACAAATTGTGGATTATTTTGTTTATCTTTAAATTTTAAATCATCACATATTAAATCTATAATAGAAGCGGCAACTGCATCTGCATCATGTCTAATATTATCATCTACTATACTAGATAAGTTTCTTTGTAAAACTTTTATACCTTTTGCTTTTACTTTTGAAATATCTTGTTCTACTAAATCTGAACCTTTTTTATTATATTTTTTTATAAACTCTGGAATTATTTCTCCAGTATCATAAATACAATAATCAATTATTTCGTGTCCTGCATGTTCATATATAGCATTTATATGGTCCATTATTGAATAATTATCTGTTTGACCTAATTCTGTCATTATATTACTTATATAAATTTTTGTTGCTTTGCTATCTTTTATCGCTTTAGATACATTTTTTACTAATAAATTTGGTATTACATTTGTATATAAACTTCCTGGTCCAATTATTATTACATCAGCATTTTCTATTGCCTCTATAACTCCTGGAGCAGGTCTACAATTTGTTGGGTTAATAAAAATTCTAGATATTTTAGATACTTTATCATATACAGCAGTAGAAATTTTTTCTTTTTCTTCTATTATAGTTCCATCATCTAATTCTGCGCAAATTTTCATTTCATCTAATGTTACTGGTAATAATTTTCCTGTTATATTTAAAATATTTGAAGATGTTTCTATTGATTTTGTAAAATCACCACAAACTTCTTTCATTGCAGAAAAATATATATCTCCAAAGTTCAATTCTTTTAATTTACCACTTTTAAATTCGTAATTTAATAATTTTTCCATTACTTCTTCATCATAAGCAAGAGAAATCATACTATCTTTTATATCATCTAATGGTAATAAGTTTAATTCTTTTCTGGAATTACTAATAATTTTACCATAATCAGAAACTGTAACAATTCCTGTTACATTTTTTGTATAATTTTTTAAACCTTTTAATACAGTATTTAATCCACTTCCTCCACCTATTGCTACTATGTTTGGTCCTTGTTCATATACGTCTTTATTAAAAATTAAGGACTTAACATTTACATCTTTATTTCCACTAGATAAACGTGTATCTGTATCTTCTATTAATAATTCTAACACCCTTTTTTGACTATATACTAAACCAACAATTATTAATGTAAAGCCTATTGTAAATGATACAATTATTTTTACTACTTCTAATATTGAATTTAGTTCTTTTGTTACCATTATTTCACAAATACCATAACATGCTAATATAATTCCTATTAAGATTACAAATATCCATCTTTTCATTTTGGTACTTTGTTTAAACCATTTAAAAAAACCTTTCATTTAAAATTACATTCCTTTCACTGTAAAAAAATTTTAACCTACTATTTCTATCTCTAATTCTATTTTTTTATTAAATTTTTCATATACTTTTTCTTTTACGTAATTAATTAATTTTATTACATCATCAAAACTTGCATCTCCTGTATTTACAATAAAGCCTGCATGTTTTGTTGATACTTCTGCATTTCCAACTTTTGTACCTTTTAAACCACATTCATCAATAAGTTGGGCTGTAATATAATTTTCTACCCTTTTAAATGTACTACCAGCATTTGGATATTCTAATGGTTGTTTTTCTTTTCGTTGATTATTATAATTATCCATTTTTTCTTTTATTTCATTGATATTTCCTTTTTCTAATTCTAATGATGTTTCTAAGATAATTGCTTTTTCTTTAAAAAATCTACTATTTCTATATTCAAATTTATGCTCCTTATTAGATATTTTATGTATTATTCCATCATAATCAATATATGTTGTTTCTATAACAATGTCCTTCATTTCTTTTCCATAAGCACCTGCATTCATTCTAATTGCACCACCGATTGTTCCTGGTATTCCTGATGCAAATTCAAACCCTTGAATTGAATTTTTATATAACTTTTGTGCTAATTGTGCTAATTTAACACCAGCACCAACTATAACCTTTATTTTATTGTTTTCTTCTAATATTTGTATTTCATCCAATTCAATTTTTAGAACAATGCCTCGTATTCCTTCGTCTTTTACTAATATATTTGATCCATTTCCTAATATAAATAAAGGAATTTCATTTTCTTTTACTATTTCTAATATGTATTTTATTTGTTCTATTTCATTTACTTTTACAAAAATATCTGCATTACCACCAATTTTAAATGTTGTATGCTTTTTCATAGGTTCATTTATTAATATGTTATTTTCATTAATTTTCTTTTGCAATAAATTAACTATTTTCTCTGTATTAAACATATTTTAAACCTTCCTTTAATAACTTGGATTTGATTGAGCATCTTTAGATATTCCTTTTACATATAACTTAAGACCCATACTTGTTTCATATCTACTAGCATTCATAACTTCACCTGTATAGTAGTTTACAACATATGAAAATTCAGATTCTTTAATACCAATACTTTCTAAATCTTCAGGAGTTAAATAGTAGTATTTCTTATATTCTTCTTTTCTTTCATCAGATGTTTTTAGTGTTAATACTTCTCCACTATAATTTTGTTTCATAAAATCTTGAATTTGATTTTCATAGTCTGTGCCAACAAGGTAACTTTTGTTTAATGTTGTTTTATATTTTACATATTGTTCTAAAACTGCATGTTGTACCATTTGTAATTCACCTTGTAATTTACCATCTATTGATGCATCTGCATCATGATCTCCTATTTGAATTGCAATTCCTGCTAAAAGCATTAAAACAGCTACTGTTATACATAGTATAAGTAATGTTATACCTTTCTCTTGTTTAATTTTATTCATATTTTATCTCCATTTTTTGTTTTTTTTATATTATCATTTTATTATATATTTTACAAGTAATTTTATAAATTTTATTTAATTGTTACTTAAAATAATATTTTAGTTATTAAAAAAATAATCTATTTAATTATTTCTAAAATTTCATCTTTAGAATGTAGACCAATAGTAGTATTTTTAATTTGACCATCTTTAAAATATATTAATGTAGGAATGCTCATAACATTATATTTAACTGCTAAATCAGATTCTTCATCTACATTAAGTTTACATACCTTTAATTTTTCTCCCATAGTATTTGCTAAATCTTCAATTATTGGTGCTTGCATTCTACAAGGTCCACACCATTCTGCCCAAAAATCTACTAAAACTGGTATTTCTGATTTTAATACCTCATTTTCAAAATTTTCATTAGTTAATTTTATAACTGACATTTTAAATTCCTCCTCGTAAATTAAAATTTATATATAAATTGTTATTTTTACCCCTTTAAATATTCAACAACGCTTAAGCCTGCTTTTGCACCTTCATATACTGCTTTTGATATTTGTAATAAACCTCCTATACAATCACCTGCTGCATATAAACCATTTATATTGGTTTGCATTTTATCATTTACTGCTATTTTATTTTCTTTTATTAAAACACCTAATTTTTGTGCTAAATCTGTACTTGTTGCAGTACCTATTGCTATAAATACTCCATCAACTTTTAATTTTTCATTATCTTTAAATTCTATTTCTTGTAATCTTGTTTCTCCTAAAAATTGTTTTATTTCTCTAGTATCTATATTTATTTCACTGTTTTTATTTTTTAATTCTTTTCCATTTGTTAATAATGTTACTTTTTTTACTATTGGTAATAAATGTTTTACTTCATTAATTGCATATTCTCCATTTCCAATTACAGCTACTTCTTTATTTTTATAAAAGAAACCATCACATACTGCACAATAACTTATTCCTTTTCCTTCAAATTCTTTTATACCATTTATATTTAAAGTTTTTCTAGTATTTCCTGTTGCTAATATAATTGTTTTAGAATTATATATATTATTTATAGTTTTTACTGTAAATGAATTATTATATTCTATTTCAATTACTTCATCAGTTATTACTTCTACACCTAATTTTTCTATTTGTTTTATTCCTTTTAATAGTAATTCTTCTCCACTAATTTCTTCTATTCCATAATAATTTTGAATTAATTCATTTTTTACAAGATTTCCACCATCTTTTCCAATTACTAAACAATTAAATCCTGCTCGTTTAATATATAGTGCAGAACTAATACCTGCTGGACCTTTCCCTATAATAATACAATCGTACATAGATATTATCTCCTTAAATTACAAATTAATTAATCTTTGTTTTACTACCTCATACATAATTATTCCTGCTGATACAGAAGCATTTAGAGATGTTATTTTTCCTTTCATAGGTATTTTTACTAAAAAATCACAATTTTCTTTAACTAATCTGCTCATTCCAAATCCTTCACTTCCAATTACTATTGCTATTGGA
>CANQOW010000044.1 GCA_947625545.1 uncultured Clostridia bacterium | reverse complement strand
AATATTATTCCAAAAGAAATAATGGAGAAATTGCCAACAGAAGAAGAATTAAATTTGTATATAAAAAAATTACCAGACGATGATATTGATAAAGAAAATAATTAAATTTTGAAATTTGCCACCAGTGGCAAATTTCATTTTAACTATTTTTATAATTCAAATTAAATTAAAAAAATAAGTGATTATAATAATATTAAGAAGAAATATATGTCGTATAAATTATATTATTTAAAATTAGTAGAACCATTAGAGAATAGAATATCTTCTGATATTATAATTTTTAGTATAATAATCAAAATAGACATCAATTTATTGCTTAAGAAGAAAAATATTATGGATGTAAAAATACTAACAATTTTTAGAAATATGAAATATTCAAAAAGGAGGAAAATATATGGAAGAAAGAGTAGTAAGACCTTTTACAATGTGGAGACATTTTAAAGGAGCAAGATCATTTGTAATTACAGTAGCACAACATAGTGAAACTGGAGAAAAATTAGTTGTTTATCGTTGTATGGATAACAATGGTAATACAAACCATAAAGATGGTATTTATGCAAGACCATTAGAAATGTTTTTATCAGAAGTAGACCATGAAAAGTATCCAGATGTTACTCAAAAATATCGTTTCGAAGAAATTATAGATTAAAACGTGGTTTTGCCGAGAATATATGAAAACTCACACCTACTCGTCAAAGTACAGATGTGAGTCTTTTTTTATTGTATAGGAAAAATCGAAGATTTTTCTGTATACAAAAAGGTTAATTTACATTGGGCTGTGCATATTTGCGAAGCAAAATGCACATGTGTGCGTCGAAAGCTTTGCTTTCGTTAACGCACAATTTTCTTATTTATGTAGTTGCTTATCAACCCAGTTCTTAAAAACAACTGTAGCCAAGGCAACGTTTAATGTTAAAGATAACATAATAGTCAAGTAAAATTCTTATCTATTAGTTATATGTATATTTTCAATTTCTGCTCCCAATTCTCTTGAAATAATATTTTGAATTTGAGCAATATCCTCAGTAGATAATTCGCTTTTCTTTACAACAACATTAATACTCATATCATTAATAAATAAAATACATTCTTCAAAACCTTTATTCTTAATTAAATTTTCTGAAATCATAATAGCATTTTTAGTTTTATTTATATTATTAATTTCATTTTGTGAAATTTCTTTTTGCTCATTAGAAATTGAAGAACTTTCTAATATTTTTTGATAACTTTCTATCATTTGAGAATACATTTTTTCTCTATCTAATCTAGATTTTACAAAATATTCATCAGTTGAAGTATCCGCATTTGTAGTTACAGTCTCATTTATAACACTATTAATAACATTGTTTAAAACATTACTATCAACATTCATTACCTCATTTTTTAAAGAATTAATATCAATATTACTATTTTCTATTACATTTTCAATACCTTCTATTACATCACTATTTACTAATCTAGCATCTCCAATACCTGCTAAATTTTCACTTTCTACAATAATATTATCTGAAACAGTTTCTACTGTTTCACCATTATATGAAGTATAATTTAGATACCCTGCTGTTACTAACATTAAAGCAATAACTAATATTGTTAATTGATTTTTTTTAATAATTTTCATAAGAACCTCCATTTAAGTAAAATTTACTTTTCTTATAACATAAACGATTTATAGCATTTTATGTTTTAGACATTTCAAACACTTGTATTTTATGTGTTGCTAAACCAGTGACCGCTTCTACTGCTTGAATTATATTTGTTTTTACAGTTGCATTATTAGCCCCAACAGCAGTAATAATTGCACCCTCAATAACAGGATTAACAATCTTTTGTGTAACAGGAACATTAACACCATTTTCTTCAGTATATATTATTTCTTTACTAGAATCTGTTTCATCAACCTTTCTTGTGCCACCAGCCGAATCTTCTTCTTGAGTATAACTTGTTTTAGAATTTTCATTGTACATAGGAACTATTTCATTACTTTGAGAATATGTAATTAAAACACTTACATTACCTACTCCTTCCATTTTAGATAAAATTTCTTCTAATTTCTGTTCTAAATCTGTTTTTGTATACGATATGTTATTATTACTTGCTAATTGTTTGTATGAACTTTGCTCATAATCTTCCTTTTTATTTGTACTTGTTTTATCATCATTCCATACATAATTAATAATTATTATAGTAACTATTAAAATTAATACAAATACAACTAAATTTTCTATTTTCTTTTTATTATTTCCATCACCTTTTTTTAAAACTAAACTTTTAACCTTTTCTATTTGTTCCTTAAACATAACACCCCTCCTTTGTTTATTCTATTTTAATATTATTCATTTCTACTCCATATTCATTAGATAGATATTCTTTAATTTCTTTAACTTCTTGATCTGTTTTCTTACCTAATTCTACTGTTGTTTCATTATTTGTTGAATTATTAATTTCTATTTTATTTATTGATATATTATTATTGCTTGTTTTATTTTCTACCTTTTTAGATATACTAATATCTAAATTTATTATTTTACCATAATTTTCTTCACTTTCATCTATATTTACTTTTATTGTTCCTGTTGTATAACCTTTACTATTTAATTTACCTGATATATCTTGCTTTAAAGATAATATATATGTATCTTTTATATTTGTTTCAGTATTAAAATTATTATATGAAGAAATTATATTATTTGTATCTGTTATATATTCACTACTTGCAATACTTATATCTCCATTGTTATATAGTTTAATAATAGGTGTTAATATTGTAAATAAAATATATAGCCCAATAACAGTTTTAACATATTTTTTATTCTTACAATCAGGTAAAATCATTTCAAATATTGTTGCAATCATTAATGCAATAATAATTTGTTCTGCCCAAGAACTTATTTTAGTAATCATATTATTTAACCCTTTCTATCTATACATTAATGAACTATTAGATATTTTTAATACTAATGTAACTCCTATCATTAACATTACAGATATAGAAATCATAATAGCAAGTAATATTTTAAAAGTATCTCCTATTTGTTCAATTAGTTCTACAATTTTTTTATCTGCAATAGGCTCACATATTGCTGATGTAAGTTTATATGCAAATGATAATATTGTTAGTTTTGCTATTGGCATTATACAAATACATAATATTACTATTACCCCAATTACACCAACAGCATTTTTTAAAATGTTACTGCAACCTATAACAGTATCAACTGCATCACCTAAAATTTTTCCTACTACTGGAACTATTGTAGATACGGCAGCTTTTGCAGTTTTAGCAGTTATTCCATCTACACCACTTGTAAGACTTCCTTCTAACGAAACTACCCCTACAAATAATGTAAGCACTATTCCTAATACCCATACAACACTACTTTTCATAAATTTTGCAATTTTATCAACTTGCACCCTATCTGATACTTTTGAAATAATACTTAATGCAGTAGATATTAAAACTAATGGCAACAAAATCCCAGAAATCATATTCCCTATAAATGTTATAATAAACATCAATACTGGTTCTATAACTCCAACAGTTGTTATATTTCCTGTTGCTAACATTAATGTCATAAGTAATGGTATTAAACAATTTGAAAATCCTACTAAATTTTGTATAGCTTCTTTTACTGTACTTATTATACTTGCAAAGTTTGTCATTATTAAAGTAACTATCATTATATATTGCACATAATATGTAATTTGAGATATACTTTTATTTTCTAAACCTTCACTAATACTCTTTAAAATGCTATGTATTACAATTATTACTAATATACTTCCGTAAAATAGTAATTGCTTCTTTTACTTCTTTTCCAAATATGTTTAAAATTTTACTTAACAATGTTTTATTGTCTATTTTTCCTACTAACGCAGAATTAAACATATCATTAATATCTGCATCTTTTAATACATCTTTTGTATATTTTTTTGTTTCCTTCATAAATTCTGATATATTAAGTTCTTCTTGTTGTGATGCTAAAATATCAGTATCTGTTGCTATAACAGGTTTTGTTACTATACATACTAAGTATAAAAAAATTATTAAAATTTTTATATATTTCACATTAAATAATCACCTCTTTTTTAATACTTAAGGAAGTATTTTTAAAATTGTTTCTAATAGTGAAGAAATTATTGGTATAGACATAGAAATAATTAAAACTTTTCCTGCTAAGTCAATTTTATTTGCAATTGCAGTTTCTCCACTATCTTTACAAATACTAGTTGCAAATTCTACTAAGAAAGTTATTCCTGTAATTTTTAATAAAATAACAATAAATTGATTATTATAACTTAGTTTATTAGATAAATTAGTTAAAAGCGTTATTATTCCATACAGTTTGTCCATTATGAAAAATAAAATTAAAGCCCCACCTATTAATGAAGCATAAATTGTATATTCTGGTTTGTACTGTTTTAGTATTAGTATTATTATTAAAGATATTAAACCTATTCCTATTATTTTTACTATTTCCATATACTTTTTCTCCTTTTAATTTGAATATAATTATTACAGATTAAATAATGTTCTTACTGTTTCAAATAATCCACTTATTTCTTTTATTACCATTGTTAAAACTATTACTAACCCTGCAAGTGTTGTCATCATTGCTTGGTCCTCTCTACCTGCTCTTACTAAAACTTGATGCAATACTGCAACTAATATTCCTATTGCTGCAATTTTAAATAATAAATTTATTTCCATATAAATATTCCTTTCTTTAATATTTTTTAATGAAACATAAACTTAAATTAATATAATAACTAATGCTAAACCTGTTATTATGCCTAAATTTTTATATAATTTTTCATTTTTATCTAATGCTTTTTTAGCATCTTCAAGTTGAAGGTTTAAAAAATTATCTGTTAATTCAATTTCACTTATTTGACCTTCAATTTCTGTTTTTCCTAATAATTTAGATAGTCCTTTTAATACTTGTATATCATTTTTTTGCATATTAGTATTAACTGCATCTAGTGCTAAATTCCAACTTTCACTTGCACTTTTAGTTTGCATATTTATATATGCAACTTTAAATATTTCTCCTATGTTATTTGTAAATGCCTTTGATATTTCTTCAAAAATATCTGGTATTGGCATATATGTATATTTCATTTTTGTTTCAAATATGTTTAAAGCTTTTTTCATATTTGATAATTCTTCTACTCTTTTTTTATATTTGTTTGCCATTAATATTCCTATACTTGTACTTGATATAAATATTAATGATAATGTTATTACTTTTATAATTATCAAAATAATCCCTCCTTTAATATATATTCATTTGAATTTAAAATTATTACAATATGTTTATATATTTCAAATTATTTTTATCTAATTTATATATTTTACTAATTTTTCCTTTTTGTTTTGAATCTAAACATACTATTCTATTAAACATATTTATCTTTATTAATTTATTTAAAGCAGGATTTAATTCTAAATCTTCTAAATCACTTCCATGTGCAGTAAATATTCCTTTTATTCCACAACATATTGCATAATTAATTGCTTCTACATCTTCTATTGTGCCTATTTCATCTGCACATATAACATTTGGAGACATTGAACGTATAAGCATTTTCATTCCTATTGATTTTGGAATACTATCTAAAATATCTGTTTTAATTCCAACATCATTTTGTGGTATTCCTTTGTACATTGATGCTATTTCTCCTCTTTCATCTACTAAACCTACTGTTACTCCTTTAAAATTAATCTCAGGTATTCCATTACTTATTTGCCTAATAAAATCTCTTAATATGGTAGTTTTTCCGGCTTCCTGGTGGTGATACTATTATTGTGTTATATATAGTATTATTTTGTAAATCTAATAAGTATTTTATTAAGCAATTACTTGCACCTATTATTTGTTTTGCTATTCTAAAATTTAAACTTGATATATAATTTATATTTATTACTTTATTTTCTTTAAAAACAACATTTCCTGTAATACCAACTCTATGTCCGTCCTTTTAAATTTATATACCCATTACATATTTGTTCTTGATATGAATATATCGAATTTTCACATATATATTGCATTATTTCTAATATTTCATTTATACTTGTTTTATAGTTTATTATTTTTTCTTGATTAGTAAATTTTAATATTATTGGTTTATTTGCTCTAATTCTAATTTCTTCTAATGTATTATAATTTGCTATAATATCGTTTTTTATTAAATCTACTATATTTTGTGGTATATATTTTAATATTTCCATTTTTGCTTGTCCTCCTAAACGAAAAAAATAGAAACATATATTAATATATATGCTTCTATTTATAATTTTATTACTATTTTTTAATCTAAAAATTCAGATTCTGCATTATGATATATTTCTAATACATCATCTAAGTTGTCTAAATTATCTATTAATCTTTGCATTTTTTCTGATGCTGTTTGGTCTAATTGTACTAATGTTGTTGGTACCATTTTTACTTCTGCTTCTAGGAATGTTAAATTGTTTTTCTCTAAATTTTCTCTTATTTCTGAGAAATTTTCTGGTGAAGTTACTATTTCATATACTTCATCTTCTGATGAAAAGTCTTCTGCACCTAAGTCTAGGGCTAACATCATTAAATCGTCCTCTGTCATTTTTGTAGATTCTTTTTCTATTACTATAATTCCTTTTTTATTGAACATATATGATACACAACCTGATGTTCCTAAATTTCCACCTGATTTATCAAATGCATGTCTTACATCTGCTGCTGTTCTATTTTTATTGTCTGTGCTTGCTTCTACAATAAGTGCAACTCCATTTGGTCCATATCCTTCGTATGTAATTTCTTCGTAATTTTCATTATTTCCTGTTCCTGATGCTTTTTTTATTGCATTGTTTATTGTATCGTTTGGCATATTTGCTGCTTTACATTTTGCAATAACATCTTTTAGTTTTGAATTTCCTGCTGGGTCTGGTCCTCCTTGTTTAACTGCAATTAATAATTCTCTTCCTAGTTTTGTAAATACTTTTCCTCTTGCAGCATCTGCTTTTCCTTTTTTGGCTGCAATGTTATGCCATTTTGAATGTCCTGACATGTTAATTCCTCCTTTTTTATCTTTTTTGTTGTACATTATTTTATCATACTTTTTTCATTTTGTGTAGATTATTTAAAAATTTTTCTTATATTTTCTAATTCTCTTACTCCTTCACTTTGCTCTTTTATAATTGTATTTGCAACACATTTTAACCTTGGATCAATGCAATACTGTAATAAATTTTCGCACATTGCTATTGCGCCTTTATGGTGAGGAATCATTTCAGTTACAAAATCTAAATTTATATTTGGTGTTCTAAGGCTGTTTTTCATTTCATTAATCATATTTTTTGTAATTGATAAGTATCTAGTGTAATAATTATTTACATTTATTTGAGAATTTATATAACCTCTTGTAGTTCTTGCAATTTCCTGCATTTGTTCTATGCCATTTGTTTGCATTTTAATTATATCTCTTGCAATATTTTGTAAGGGTTGATAATTTGTATATTTTAATAAATTTTCGCTCATATATATTGCTGCTTGATGATGTGGTATCATATTTTGAATAAAGTCTAATGTTATACTATTTGTAATTTTTGATGATAACATTTTATCTGCCATTTGACACAATATTTCGTCAAATCTCATTAAGTATTGGTTTGCATTTGAAAACTTATAATAATTATAATTCATAATTTTCTCCTCCATATTAAATTCTTTTATATAATACATAAAAATTTTTAAATTTGTTACAAAATATTGTATATGTTTATAAAATTTGGAAATATTATTTTTAACGGTACTAATATTAAAATATTAAATTTGTACCAAGAAAGGATTGGTTTTTTTATGACAAGCAAAGAACTTTTATACATTGAAGATGCATTAGGACATGAATGTTTTATGAAAACATGTAGCAAATACACTGCTCAACAATTAAATGATGTTTCTCTTTCAACTTATATTGGAGAATTAGAACAAAAACATACTGAAATTTTTAATAAGTTTTTAAATTTATTATAGGAGGAATTTATGGAAGACAAAGATTTAATGGAAAAAGAATTATTAATTATAAAAGGAGTTGCAGATTTATATCTTCATGGTACTATTGAATCTTCTACCGCAGAAGTTCATACTGCTTTTAAAGATGCATTAAATGAAACTCTTGATATTCAAAATAAAATATATACTTTAATGGCAGAAAAAGGTTGGTACAAAATGCAAAATGTGGACCAAACTAAAATTGATGCAACAAAGCAAAAATTTGCAAATAAATAGTTTATGAAAAGTAACAAGTAGGTATTTCATTTTAAAAAATACCTACTTGTTCTATTTTATAATATATAATTTTATTTAATATATAGAGCAACACGATAACCATAACACAAATGAATAAACATAATTTCACGCGATGTAGTTGAAGTATTCCATCCTACTATTCCTACTGGTCCAGCATATGTTCCACCACGACATATTTTTTCAGTATCATTATAAACTTCTGATGTAGCCTCCCATAAATTACCTGCTAAATCATATATATTATTTCTTTTTGTATATTCTGTATTTCCTGTTTTTAATAAATAACACCATTCCTTCATAGCACTGGCAGTATTTGGTTTTGTTATTGAATTACCTTTTATCCATTTAATTCCATATCTTCCATGTGGTGAATATTCAGTTA
>CANQOW010000043.1 GCA_947625545.1 uncultured Clostridia bacterium | reverse complement strand
ATCTGCGGTTACATATATATTTTTAGGGGAAATTCCATTTATTGTTGGTATTAATGCTTTTATTTTTGTTTTTTCTATTGGTAAGTTACTATCTACTATATTTGTTCTTATTTTTGTTTGTAATACTATACCTTTATTTTCGTCTTCTGCAAATGGTACATATTTTATTACACCTTGTTCTATATTTGCTTCTGCTTTACCTTGCCATTTTTGGTTTACTTTTATTGTTTTTGTAATTTTACTTGTTCTGCTATTATTTTTTACTAGTAAACCATTTATTGAAATTTCTGTTTCTTTGTTAAACATATTTATTTCAATTTCTTCTGCTTTTTTTGCTCTTACTGGTATTGCAAGTTCTACAAATTCTTGATTTCTTATTTTGTTTAATGTTATTGTGTTTGAATTGCTATCTATTTTTTCTATTTCATCATAGTTTACTTCTTCTGGTATTAGTTCAAAGTTTGGATTATTTAGTGTTATGTTTGTTTCTTTTAGATAGCCTTCTGTAACACCTACATACAAGTATAGAATTGATTTGGCATTTATGTCTTGAACTTGGGTATGTACTTTTTCTCCTTTCTCGTTTTTAAAGTAGGCATCAAATTGTACATTTTCATTGTTTGTGTTTGTTCCTTGTGCCTCTAGATTTGTGTTTAGTGCATAGCTTTTAGATGCAAGTATAGATATGTTTGTGATTGTTAGTATTATTACTAAAAGCATTGCCACTGTTTTGTTTAAAATCTTTTGATTCATGGTTTTTCCTCCTATGTTTTTTCCTTTTTTATTATGCAAGAATTTATTTTTTTACATTATTCTCGCTTATTATACATTTTTACATTTTTTTTTTGTTTTTTCAAGTGATATTTCTTCCAGTTCTACCAGTATATGCCTTTTTCTTTTACGGAAGTTCGTTTGCTACTCTTTATTAAACTTTTATTAAGTTTTTATTACATTTTTGTAACAGTTGTATTTTTTTACTAGGGACAGGCTTTGTTTAGGTTTTATTTTTTTGTAAATTTATTAAAATAAATTTATAAATAATTTAAAATTTTATTGTCAAATATAAGAAAATTAACCTTTTGTATATATAGAAAAAAGAGCCATGTTTTTACAACATGACTCTTTTCTGTACGTTATTTGGTAGGCGTGGCCTTCTCCTACATCTCTCGGGTTTAACCCCTATCTGTACCATCGGCGTGTGGTTGCCACGAATTTTACCACCTCAAATAACTATTCTTATTGTACTTTAATTATAGCATTTTTATACATTATTGTCTAGTATTTTTCCATAAAATTTCTTTATTTCTTATATATTGTTCATATTTCTTTTTTCCTATTTTTAAAAAAGTTATTACTGAATTTTTATATTCTTTTTTATCTTGATTTGTATGTAATCTCAATATTAATTGAAATCTTTTATCTTGTTCTACAAATTCTTTTAATAAAAAACCTGTATTTGGCTTTGTATCTCTAATAATATAGTCTGGATTCTCTACTATTCTTTTTATATATTTAAAATATTGTTCGTAATCATTTGGATGTCTATATTTTATATGTTCTATTTGTTTATCTGTTAATATTACATCTTCTGTATTAATGTCTTTACTAATTACTTTAAATTTATTTAAATCTATCTTTCCTATATATTCCAATTCTTTACCTCTTTTTTTATTTTAATATTCTATATATTATAAAACTAATGTTTGTGGTTGTCAATATTATTTTTTTATTTTGTAACATTTTCTTTATTTTTTCATATTATATAATATATTTTTATGCATATATTTATTTAGAAGGGATAGTGGTTAGTGTGAATAATGTTGATATGGCAAAACTTATGTCTATTTTGTCTAAGATGGATAAAAAAGATTTAGAAGAAGGTTTATCTAAGGCTTCTCAAATTTTGAATTCTAAAGATGCTGATTCTATTATTAATGATATAAAGAAAAATCAAGGTATTCAATAATTTTATTAAAGCAATTTATGATTATATATATAGATTGTTCATATGGAGGTTTTTATGAATAATGAAGATATGTCTGATGTTATTAAAAATTTAAGTAGTATGCTAAATTCTAATAATATTCCTGATAATGTTAAAGATTTACTTAATAATTTTCAGGCTTCTAATGGTAATGCTTCTAATTTAAATGTTAATAAAGATGTATCTTCTAATAATTCTGAAAATACATCTAATTTTAATACTAATTTTCAAAATAATAATGGCTCTTCTACTACGGATACGCAAAATTCTGGTATTGATATGGATACTATTTTGAAGATTAGTAAAATTGTTAGTAAAATGAATAATACTCAAAATGATGCTAGAGCAAATTTATTGCTCTCTTTAAAACCTTACTTAAAAGAGAGCAGAAGAAATAAAGTAGAACAATATGTTAAGTTACTTAATATGAGTAAAGTTTTGGAGGTTATTTCTCCAAATGATAATGAGAAGGTGAAATAATGTTTCCATATCCCTTTTTTAGATTTCCATATTTAAGTTATCCTCATTATTTTAATCGGTTATAACTCAAATTATAATAATGTTAATTACAAAAGCCATAATAATTGTAATAATAATGCTTCTTCATCTAATAATAATGTTGATACTACTAAATATAATAAGAATTGTGCTTCTGAGTCTTCTTGTGATATTGATTATTTTGAAATTTTTGGTTTGAAATTGTATTTTGATGATATTCTTCTTATTTGCATTATTTTCTTTCTTTATAATGAGGGTGTAAGAGATCAAGGTCTTTTTATTGCTTTAATTTTATTATTATTGTCATGAAGTTATATTTACTTAAATCTATTTTTTATAATATTTTTCAAAAAGTCTTGATTTTTACTCTATACTAATGTATACTATATATCAATTAATAATTTTTGGGGGCACTAAAAAAGTGTCTTTTTTTTTTATTATTAAGGAGTATGAATTATAATGAAAAAAGAATATATTAATATATGCAAATTAAATAGAGATTTATATAAAAAATTAAATTTTAATATTACAACTAATGATGTTATTATTACATATAAACAGATTGAACATATAAATGAAAAAAGAAATGGTATTTATGATAAATATAAAAATAATTTAAAAGATATTATAATAAATCCAAATTATATTATAGAAGACTCAAAACATAAAGATACTGTTTTAGTAATAAAGCAATATGATAAAAATGTAGTTTTAGTTTTAAAATTAAATACAAATGTAGATGCTAAAAAAAATTCAATAATTACAATATGGGAAATAAAAAATAAAAGATTACAAAGGTATTTATTAACACATAAAACTATTTACAAAAATGAATAAATATGTTATTATAATTATATAATATAATTACAACATATAAATTTATTCAAGGTGGACAATGGCATCCACGCACCCTTTGGGTTAAAAGAGATGAAAGAACTGCCAGACTTTCTGAATAAATTTATTAGAATATACTTTAAAAAAGAGGGTATCCTAAAATAGGAACCCTCTTTTTTATTTAATATTTGTATTTTATTCTAATATAATTTCATCATTTTCTATATATGCATATGTTTTTATTGTATTTTCTTCACCTTTTTCTATTTCTTTTACTACGTTTGCAATTCTTAATTGTGGTGTATCTATGTTACTTGCAGAAATTATTGCTTTTTTATTTCCTTTTGCTCCTGCATGTGCTAAACCTCTTAATGTTCCTACTACTACTACATTTTCTCCTGAAATAACTTCTGCTCCACTATTTACATCACCTAATATTACAATACTTGCCTCATTTTCTATTTTTTGTCCAGACCTTAATGATGTTCTATAAAATTGCGTTTCTGAAACGTTTATTTCTTTATTATATGTTCTTATTATTCCATGTAAACCTAATTCTGATGGAGAATCTATTTTTACTTTAACATTTAATGCTTTTTTTATTATTGATTTTACTTCTTGCATTTCTTGATTTTTTAGTATTTTTCCTGTTACTAAAATTGGAACTTTTTCATCTTGATAAAATTTTTTTAATTCTTGCATTTTTTCTTTTAGTTCTTTTTCTATTTCTTCATATGTAGCTTTTTCTGATATTTCTATCTTTGTTTCGTTTTTGTTTAATTTTACACTTATTGCTTTTTTCATTTTATTTTTCCCTCTTTTCTTTGTTTTATTATTTTAAACATTACTATTAATTTATATTATCCAAATATATATTATACTCATGCCGATTTGGCGTATTTTAAGTATAATCTAATTTTGAATTTCTACATAAGGTAATGTTGTTCTATCTTCTACTATCTTATCATTATTCATTCCAAAGTATTGTGCTAATACATCTCTTGCTGCTGTATATGCATATTGCCCTTTTCCTCCATTTTCAATTACAACTGCTACTGCTATTTCTGGTTCGTTATATGGTGCAAATCCTACAAACCATGAGTTTGCTTCTTTTCCTGAATCTTCTACGTCTGCTGTTCCTGTCTTTCCTGCTACTTGCACACCAAAATCTTTAAATTGATTATATGCTGTTCCTCCTGGTTGTGATGTTACACTTAACATTCCTTCTTTTACAATGTTTATCGTTTCTTCTGAAACTGTTACTTCATCATCATTTATATTTTCATATCCTAGTTTATTATCTACATATTTTCTTATTTCTTCTCTTGATATTTCTGTTCCATCTGATTTTACTATACTTTTTATTATTGTTGGTCTTACTTGTTTTCCACCATTTGCTAGCATACTAACATATTTTGCCATTTCTATTGGTGTGAAATGATTATATCCTTGCCCAATGGCTGCAATGATTGTGTCTGCTTCTGACCATCCATCTTTTGCTGATGACCTTTGTGCTGCTCCTCCTGAATTTTCACTCGGTAATTCTATTCCCGTTTTTGAATCTAGTCCAAAATGTTTTGCATATTGATATAGTGTATCTATTCCTACTCTGTATCCTACTTCATAGAAAAAGTAGTTACATGAACGTTGTATTGCTTGTTTTACATTTAGTGGACCATGTCCTTTACCTGTTTGATTATATATCCAACATCCTGGATTGTGACCTCTATTGTATTTTCCTACGTCATTTATTGTTGAGGTTGCTGTAATTTTTCCCGTTTCTAGCCCTGATATTGCTGTTATCATTTTGAATGTTGATCCTGGTGCATATACTGCTCTTATTGCTCTGTTTGATTGTGCCGCTTCTATATTGTCTGAAGGTTTATATGTGTATTCATCCCATTTTTCTTGGCTTATTCCTCCTATAAATTCTGATGGTTCATAGGTTGGATAACTTGCCATTCCTAATACTGCTCCTGTATTAACATTCATTGCTACTATTGAGCCTCCTGTGGAACCGTTCCTTAACTGATTCTACACTTTCTTTTAGTATTCTTTCTATTTCTGATTGGAAGTTTGCATCTATTGTTAATACTACATCTGAGCCTGCTTCTGCTTCTTTTGTAACATATTCTCCTGTAATTGCTCCATCTACTGTCATATCTATTTGTTTTACTCCGTTACTACCTTTTAAGTATTTTTCAAATACCCTTTCTATTCCATCTTTTCCATATTGGTCGTTCATTGTATATTCTGGGTTTTCTGCTTGTGCTGCTTCTAAATCTTTTCCTATACTACTCATATATCCTATTATATGTGCTGCTAGGTTTCCGTAAGGATATGTTCTTATTGCTTCTGTTACTATATTTATTCCAGGGAATTTTTCTCCTTGTTCTTGTAATTTTAATAAACTTGCTTCACTTATGCTTTTTGATATTACTATTGATTTTGTTGCACTATAACCTTCTTGTGATATTCTATATCTTATCGCTATTATTTTTCTTACATCTTCTATATTTTCATTTGTTATTTCATATTTATTTTTAAAATAATAAAAACATTGTTCTGGTGTTGCTCTTAAATCTATTTTATTTTTTTCTTTCCAATTATTAATTGTTTCTTCATCTGTATATGTGAATTCAAATGGATTTATTTTTATTGGAAATGTATCTTGATAACTATCTCCATTTTCTTCTAGTAATTTTATAATGTTTAATATGGCTTCATTTAGTTCTTCATTACTTAATTTACTTTTATATAATTCAAGACTATAGCCTTGTTGAGTTCCTGCTAATATATTACCTGAACTATCTTTTATTGAGCCTCTTGCTGCTTTGGTTATTGTTTCTCTTGTAAGTTTTACATCTGATGTTTCTCTATATTCTTCACCATGTACTATTTGTAAATTAAATAATTGTGCTAATAGTATTATTCCAAATATATATACTATTGCTGTTACTATATTAAATCTTATTTTCGTATTTGGTTGTTTATTTTTTTTATATTTCATTTTCTTCCTTTCTTAATTTTTTTTGATGATTAACATTACTCTTATAAAATGATATTTTGCACTCATAAGCCTATTTTTTGTAGTATTTTTTTCAAAATAATTCTGACACGCTCACGGGTATTCCCAGTCTCTTGGACTGTCAGACATTATTTTTCAAAAAATATACAAAAAGGCTTATGTTAAGTAAATTTTACTTTTAGAAATATCTTGTTAGTAAATTTATGTTTTTATTTTTTATTATTTCTTCTATTTTATATCCCGCTTTTTGCATTATTGGGTATATTACTATTGTTAAAAGTGTATTGTATAATAATTCTATTAATAATATTTTTACAAATGTTATTATTTCTATTTCATAAGACAAAACAAATGCATTTATTATGTATGTTCCTAATTCAAAAATAATTGTTGCTCCTATTTGCATACTCATTATTGTTATTCTATTTTCTTTTGAAAAATTTTTATCAAAATATCCTCCTAAATATCCTATTACTCCTAGCATCAAACTTGTTATTCCTATATTTGTATTTGCTAATAAATCTAATATTATTCCAAATACTATTCCATAAGATATTCCCATTTTTCTTCCTGCAAATAGCCCTATAAATAAAATAAATATTACATATAAATTTGGTTTTATTCCTGCTATATTAAACCAGTTAAAGAAATTTGTTTGAATTATATATATTATTAGGAAGGTTAGTATTATTAGTATATTTACTATTACTTTTTTCAACTTTTTCCCCCTTATTATTTTAGTTTGTTATTACTAACACTGTTTCTATTCTGTTAAAATCTACTGCTGGTGTTATAATTGCATATCTATCTATTACGTTTTTTGTATTTACTACTTGTTTTATTGTTCCTATGTGTATTCCTTTTGGGTATATTCCGCCCATTCCTGAAGTTTCTACATTTTCTCCTTCTGCTATTGTTGCATATGTTGATATATATGTTGCTTTTAGTTCATTATTATTTAATGTGCCTCTACATATTACATTATCTCTTGATGTACTTAGTGTTGCACTTACTGTATTTGATGTACTTATTATGGTTTGTACTTTTGCTGTATTATCTGTTACTGATATTATGTGTCCTACTAGACCTTTATCTGCTATTACTGTCATATTTGGTTGTATGCCATCTTTTTCACCTATATTTATAACAAATATGTTGTTGTAATTACTTGTATCTTTGCTTATGATGTATGCAGGTTTTGTTGTGTATGTATTATATTTTTCCGTAAGATTTAGGTATTCTTTTAATGTTTCATTTTCTGCTTTTATTATTTCTAGTTCTCTTGATGTTGTTTCTAGTTCACTATTTGTTTTTTTAAGTTCTTCATTTTCTTTTTTTAATTCATCAATACTTGCAAAGAAGGTTGTGTTTCCACTTATTTTATTTTTTAAATATGTTAATGCATTTTGTATTGGCATTACTATTTTATTTACTGCATTTTCTGCAAAGGATAGGTTATTTATTTCTGTATTTGATAATGTTACTAGTAGTATTATTATGATTATTGTTATTATTATGCCTATTATTCCACTTTTCTTTTTGTTCATTTTGCCCTCCTTTTATTATATCATTCTACCTTTTATTTTTTTATATTTTTTAATTTTTGTAAATCTTCTAAGGCTTTTCCTGCTCCTTTTACTACACAGTCTAAAGGTGTTTCTGCAACATATACTGGCATTCCTGTTCTTTGACTTAATAGTTTATCTAAATTTTTTATTAATGCTCCTCCACCTGCTATATATATTCCTTTTTCCATTATGTCTGATGATAGTTCTGGTGGTGTTTTTTCTAATGTTAATTTTACTATTTCTGTTATTTCATATATTGAATTTTGTAGTGCTTCTTGTATTTGGTTTGAGTTTACTATTAATGTTTTTGGTAAACCTGTTGATACATCTCTTCCGCTTACTTCCATTGTTTGTAAAGTCATTAATGGCATTGCACATCCTAATTCTATTTTTATGTTTTCTGCTGTTGTTTCTCCTATTACTAAATTTAATTCTCTTTTTATATAGTTTATTATATCTTCGTTTAGTTCGTCTCCTGCTATTCTTATTGAATTGCTTACTACTATTCCCCCAAGTGATATTACTGCTACTTCTGTTGTTCCGCCTCCTATGTCTACTATTATATTTCCACTTGGTTCTGATACGTCTAGTCCTGCTCCTATTGCTGCTGCCATTGGTTCTTCTATTATATATACTTCTTTTGAGCCTGTTTGCATTACTGCTTCTTCTACGGCTCTACGTTCTACTTCTGTTATTCCTGATGGTACTCCTACTACTACTCTTGGTCTTCCTATTTTATATTTTCTCGTTATTTTGGTTATTATATTTTTTAATAATAATTGTGTTGCTACAAAGTCTGCTATTACTCCATCTTTTAGTGGTCTTATTGCTTTTATTTTTTCTGGTGTTCTTCCTAACATTTCTTTTGCTTCTTGTCCTGTTGCTATTATTTTTCCTGTTTTTTGGTCTATTGATACTACTGATGGTTCGTTTAAAACTATTCCTTTTCCTTTTATTGTTACTAATATGTTTGC
>CANQOW010000042.1 GCA_947625545.1 uncultured Clostridia bacterium | reverse complement strand
TAAAAGATTATACACAAGAATTTTTACATAATAAAATAGGATATATATCACAAAAAGCAGTAATATTTAGTGATACAATACAAAATAATGTATCTTATGGAGATAATGGAAAAGAAAATAAAACAGATGAGCAAATAAAAAAAGCAATAGAAGTTGCACAAGCAAAAGAATTTGTTGAAAAAATGGATAATGGATATGATACAGTAATGGCCGAAGGTGGAACTAATATTTCAGGAGGTCAAAAACAAAGACTATCAATCGCAAGGGCTATTGCAAGAGAACCAGAAATTTATATTTTTGATGATAGTTTTTCAGCACTTGATTACAAAACAGATAGTATATTAAGAAAAGAATTGAAAAAATATACAAAAGATACAACAACTTTAATTGTAGCACAAAGAATAGGAACAATAATGAATGCTGATAAAATAATAGTTTTAGAAGATGGAAAGTGTGTTGGTCAGGGAACTCACAAAGAATTATTAAAAAATTGCGAAGTATATAAACAAATAGCTTTATCACAATTATCAAAGGAGGAATTAGAAAATGAGTAATGATACAAAAACAAAAATGCCTCCAAGAATGGGTAGAATGGGTAGAGGTAAAATAGCAGAAAAGCCTAAAAATTTTAAAAAAGCAATTAAAAGGTTATTTAAAGAATTGAGCAATTTTAAAATATTAATTGTTATAGCATTAATACTTGCTTCATTAGGTTCAGTTCTTTCTATTATTGCACCAGATAAATTAGCAGATTTAACAAATGAAATAAGTAAAGGTGTAGCTACATCATTTATGGATATGGATGCAATAAAAAATATTACATTATTTTTAGTTGGTATATATGTAACAAGTGCTATTTTCACATTTATACAATCAATTTTAATGACAGATGTTGCAAATAGGTTTGCAAAAAAATTAAGAAGTAGAATATCAAATAAAATTAATAAATTACCACTTACTTTTTTTGATAAAAACTCAACAGGAGATATTTTATCAAGAGTAACAAATGATGTTGATACTATTGCACAAAGTATGAATCAATCATTAGCAAATCTAGTTAGTAGTGTAACTTTATTTATAGGAACAATTATTATGATGTTTCATACAAATTGGATTATGGCAATTACTGCAATATTATCTAGTTTAATTGGTTTTATATTTATGTTTTCAATTTTAAGTAAATCACAAAAGTATTTTATTGCAAGACAACGTGAACTTGGAAATTTGAATGGACATATAGAAGAAATTTATTCAGGATTAAATATTGTAAAGGTATACAATGGTAAAAAACAATCAGATGAAAAATTTGATGAATTAAATAAAAATGTTTATAATGCAAATAGAAAAAGTCAATTTTTATCAGGATTAATGCAACCTTTAATGAATTTTATAGGAAACTTTGGATATGTGGCAGTATGTATAGTTGGAGCATTACTTACAATGAATAATATTATCACATTTGGAGTAATTATTGCATTTATTACTTATGTAAGATTATTTACATCTCCACTTTCACAAATAGCACAGGCTATGACAGCATTACAAACAACTGCTGCTGCATCAGAAAGAGTATTTGAATTTGTAGATGAAAAAGAAATGTCAAACCAAGAAAATATAACTAAAAAATTAGAATTAAATGAAGTAAAAGGTGAAATAGAATTTGAAAATATTGTATTTCAATATGATAATAATGATAAACCAACAATAAAAAATTTTAGTGCGATTGCAAAACCAGGTCAAAAGGTTGCAATAGTTGGACCAACAGGAGCAGGTAAAACAACTATTGTTAATTTACTTATGAAATTTTATGATATAAATTCTGGTGATATAAAAATAGATGGAATATCAACAAAAGAATTGACACGAGAAAATATTCATAATTTATTTACAATGGTTTTACAAGATACATGGCTATTTAATGGAACAATAAAAGAAAATATTATTTATAATCAAGAGGGAATAACTGATGAAGATGTACACAGAGTATGTAAAGCAGTTGGTATAGAACATTTTATAAAAACTTTACCAAATTCTTATGATTATAAATTATCAGATAATGATAGTATTTCATCAGGACAAAAGCAATTAATTACAATCGCTAGGGCAATGTTACAAAAAACTCCGTTTTTAATTTTAGATGAGGCAACTTCAAATGTTGATACAAGAACTGAGGAATTAGTACAAAATGCAATGGATAAATTAGCAGAAGGTAGAACAGCATTTATTATTGCTCATAGACTTTCTACTATAAAAAATGCTGATTTAATTTTAGTTATGAAAGATGGAAATATTATAGAACAAGGAAATCATGACGAACTTATGAATAAAAATGGTTTCTATGCTGAATTATATAATTCACAATTTGCATTAGAATAATTTTATTAAGTAAAAAAAAATTAAAAAAATGTCGATTTTTTGTTGAATATATGGTACAAAATGTGATATACTATATATTGTTTTTAAAAGATGAAAAAAGAAAGAGGGAATTATTTTGAAAAAAGATTTAAGAAAAACAAAAATTGTAGGTACAATAGGACCAGCCAGCGAGGACAGATTAGAAGAATTATTTGATGCTGGATTAAATGTAACAAGAATTAACTTTTCACATGGAAGTTATGATGAACAAAAAGAAAAAACAGAAAGAATAATTGAATTAAGAGAAAAATTAGATATTCCTGTACCATTAATATTAGATATGCAAGGACCAGAAATTAGAACAGGAATGTTAGAAACAGGTAAAAATGTTAAAATTCAATTAGATGATGGACAAAAATTTACATTAGTAAATGAAGATATTATAGGAAATAAAGAAAGAGTATCAGTAACATACAAAAAACTATATGAAGATGTAAAACCAGGTTCAAAAATTTTAATTGATGATGGTTCAATAGAATTAGTTGTTGATGAAATAGTTGGAAAAGATATAGTTTGTACAGTAGTACATGGAAATGGATTAGGAAGTAGAAAAACAATGAATCTTCCAGGATCATATATACATTTACCTGCATTAAAAGAAAAAGATATACAAGATTTAAAAGATGGCTGTAAAGCAGGTTATGATTATGTTGCAGTTTCATTTGCAAGAGGAAAAGATGATATATTAGAAGTTAGAAAATGCTTAGATGAAAATGGTGGAAAAGATATAAAAATTATTACAAAAGTAGAAAATATTGAAGGACTAGAGCATATGGAAGAAATAGTAGAATATGCAGATGGCCAAATGATTGCTCGTGGAGATATGGCTACTGAAACAGATTTTACAGAACCACCAATTATGCAAAAGAAATTTATAAAATTATCTAACATTGCTTGTAAACCTGCAATAACAGCAACACAAATGTTAGAGTCTATGACACATCAACCATTACCAACAAGAGCAGAAGCAAGTGACGTTGCAAATGCTGTATTTGATAGAACAAGTGCTGTAATGCTTTCAGGTGAATGTGCAATGGGAGATTACCCTGTTGAATGTGTTAAAACAATGGATAAAATAGCAAAAAGAGTTGAAGGAACAATTAATTATTGGAAAAAATTTGATGAAAATTCTAAAAATATTGTTTTAAATGATTTAGAAGATAATTTATTATATTCAGTTTGTGTTATGGCAAAAAATACTAATTCTGATGCAATAGTATGTTATACACATACAGGTAATACTGCAAGAAAATTTGCAGGAATGGGAGCAGGATGCCCAATATTAGCAGTAACAGATAATAGAAAAACATTTAATCAATTAGGTTTAGTATGGAACGTATTTCCAGTATATATAGATGCTAAAGACACAATAGATTCTACAATAGAAGCAGGAATTGAAAAATTAAAAACTAAAGGAATATTAGAATCTGGAGATACAGTTGTATTAGCAGGTGGAAAATCAACTTTATTAAATTCTACTAAAGGAAAACTTATTGGCGGAATACTAAAAATTTAATTATCATTTAAAGGGTTGGGCTTAACTCCAACCCTTTAATATTAATAGGTGATAAAAATGAAAAAAATTTTATTAATAATTATATCTTCTATATTAATAATTGGAATTGTTATTTTTTTAATATATAGAAGTTATGTTGTAGAAAACGAAAAAAATATTGATAATAATACTTTTTCCATAAATGGAATATATGATATAGGAGAAAGTAATAATACTAATACAGAAAATGTTATAGAACCCCCTGTACAAGATGTAGAAAGAAAAAATGCATATTATGATGAAAGTGGCTTTGTTACAGATAGTGTTTACATAGATTGTCAAATTTATTGTAATTTTGAAAATGATAATATAAAAGCAACAATAGATAGTAGAGTTGATGAAATAAAAAATAAAATTATGGAAGAACAACAAAATACAAGTGGTATGGTTGTTATTAATGTTAGTGGAAATACTTTATTACATGAAAAATTAAATGTATTACAATATAACGAAACATATAGAAGATATAAAATGTTAAAAACATATTTTGACGATACTTTTTCAAAACAAATTATGTTAGAAGCAAATAAACCTGAAAATAGTAATATATTTAATGTAGATTTAGAAAATAATAAAAATATTTCATATAATAATGAAGAAGAAGAAATGTATTTTAGTGTAAAAACAGGACAAAGAATACAAAATGTTTCAGATTTATTTTCTGCTGATTATGATTATCAATCTGTAATAAAAGATAGAGTTAAATATATGTTAGACTTAAATGTAGGATATAGTGAAAATGAAGTAAATAAAAGGGTAAATGAAGCATATGACAAATTAAATATAGGAATTGATTTACTAAATGAAAAATTATATATTACTTTAGATGATAATGGATTTGAAATGTTTTTTAATGAATTTGATGTATCTCAAATGACTATTTATTAAGAGATATATAACTAAAAAAGATTAGTATTGCACTAATCTTTTTTAGTTTGGAAAATTTTTGTTTTAGGTTGGGAATGATTTTACAAAACCATAACGATTTACACGAAATGCATAACATTCTCCTAAAATACCTACATTTTTTGCTTTACAGTTATTCAAAACAAACTCTGCAAAACTTTCTTTAACCTCTGGTTCACCATGATTAATTAAAACAAGTTTAACATTTGAAAACTGATTAATGAATTCAGCCAGTTCATCTGCCTTAGCATGAGCAGAAAATTCATTTGTTGTTGTTACTTGGGCAGATTTCTTTAAAACTCTTCCACCTATTATAACAGCAGAATTTTCACTTGCGTCTATTAGTTTTCTTCCCAAACTATCTGGTGAACAGTAACCAGTAAAATGTATTAAGGCATTTTTTCTAGTTATAAATTCAGAAAGATAAATTTGTGCAGGACCATAAGTGCCCATACCAGATGATGTTAATATAATCTTAGGAGTGCTGTCTTGAATGAGTTCATCACGAACATTGCAATCAACAACATATTTAAAGTTTTCAGGAATGAAGCTTGGCATTTTATTGTATGAGCAATATCGCTTGTATCTTTCTGTATATTTGATAGCAAGTTTGCCATCAAGATAAATAGGAATGTTTTTGTCAAGTAAATTTTGCGTTTGTAAAGATTTAAGTCTTTCTAAGATTTCTTGACTGCGTCCTTGTGAAAAAACAGGACAAATAACGGTTGCTTTTGGAAGTGCTTCTAAAATATTATTATCGAAGCATGGTATTATGTCTTTTGAAAATGTTGTACCATATGTTGATTCCGTTATGATAGTAATGGGTAATTCTAAAACCCATTCTGGGAGTTTTGGTACTTCAAAAAAGATATTCTTGTTATTATAATCACCCGTAAAAAGAAGATTAATATCTTCATAATTGGGATATGAAATTTGAACAAGAATAAGTGATGCTCCCAAAAGATGTCCATTTTTGAAGAATGTGAATTTTACGTTATCGTTATAACAAATTGTTTCACCAAATTCACAAAATTCAAATGAGTCAATTGTTTTGGAGTTATCTTCGTCATTGTAAAGTGGTTTTTGATTTTGCATTTTAGATTTTAATTTTAGTATTTTTATGTTGTCGTTCATGGCAGGTATCATTAGTTCACAAGTAAGTGTACTAGCATAGATATTGCCTTTGTAACCTAAATGCTTAAGCAGTGGTAACCGTCCTGTATGGTCAACATGGTTATGAGTAACCAATACAAAATCGATTTTTGTTACATCAAATTTAAATGTTTCATTCAATTCGTCATTCCGCTCTTGAAAGAGACCACAGTCGACAAGAAACCTTGTTGAATAACCATCAGGATATTGAACGCAAACTTGTGTACAAGACCCTGTAACTTTTTGATGAAAAGACGTGATGTCAACATGGAATAAACTTTTTTGACCCATAAAACAAAATCTCTCCTTTTTAATAAAATGTTGGTGTTTTTATACACCTTATAGATATATTTTACCATTTTATGCTATTTATGTCAATTAGTTTGTAACAAAATAAATAGTTTTGTCATATTATGTAGTATAAATAAAAAAAGGAGGAAATATATAATGCGTAATAGTTGTAGAAACTGTTGTGGATGTGGTTGTCAAAATAATAATGACAAAGAATGTCCACTTGAAGATGTATGTGATAATGTGTGTCCAGTAATGCCAGATATGGATAATAATAGTTGTGATTGTGGTTTTGATGAAGAAGATAATGGTTTTCCTATGAATCCAATGTATGCACAGAGTTATGTTCCGCTTCAAAGATTAAAAAATACTTTTACACCTGAAGTTGGTTTAAAAATGGGAACAATTTTTCCAGAATTAGTTAGCCCTTATATGCCAAATCAGTCAATAGAAGAAATTGAATATATAAAATCAAGAAATTGTATAGGGGAGGGTTGTAATAAATGAGTTGTAATTGTATGCAAAACAATGTAAATTGTGATATGAATAATATGTCAAGAAAAGAAATGATGATGAAAATTAGAGAATTAGACTTTGCTATAATTGAATTAGGTTTATATTTAGATACAAACCCTGATGATGAAAAAGCACTTTGCTTGCATAGAGAATATACAAAGAAAGTAAAAGATTTAAAAGATAAGTATCAAAAAGTTTATGGACCACTAACAATCTTCTACCCATGTAATAAATGGAGATGGTTAGAAGAACCATGGCCTTGGTTCAAATTGGAGGTAAAAATTATATAGAAGAACATTAGTTGAAAATTATTTATTTCTATGATAATATTATGATGAAATATAAAAGAAATACGATTATAGGTATTTGTAAAAAGAGGAGATTTAAAATTGAAAAATAATATAAGAGTTATTGTATGTATAATTTTATTTTTGCTAATTGCTACAATATTAATTATACTATACGGATTTAATGTAATACCGCATAAAAAATATACTAATAGTGATTTCAATATTGAAACATATATTAGTAGCATTGACAAAGATAATGATGGAATAGATGACCAAACTGATATATTAAATAATGTAAAAAAATATATAGAAAAGAAACCTAAATATAAGAGTAAATATTATGGAACTGGTTATCCAGATGACGAATTTGGTGTTTGTACAGATGTTGTTGCATTTGGTTTAAAAGATGCAGGATATGATTTAATGGAATTAGTAAATCAAGATATTATAAAAAATAAAGAAAAATATAACATAGAGATTATAGATAAAAATATAGATTTTAGAAGAGTACAAAACTTAAATGTTTATTTTAAAAATAATAATATCTCACTAACAACAGATTTATCAGATATAAAAGAATGGCAAGGTGGAGATATAATTGTTTTTAAAAATCATATAGGAATAATATCTGATAAGAGAAATAAAAAAGGTATTCCTTTTTTAATACATCATGCAAATCCAATGCAAGTAAATTATGAAGAAGATGTACTAGAATTATATGAACAAGATTATATTATTGGACATTATAGAATTAGTTAATATAAAAAAGTAAATAGGTGGTATTTATGAATAAAAAAATATGTAAAATAATAATTATAATATTAATTATATTAGCAATTATACTAGGAATAATGTATTTAATTGATTTAGACAGAATGAAAAATGGAAGACCCGTTGTATTTAGTACTTGGGGTTCAAAGTATGCTCCTTTTTTGGTAGAAATTGAAAATAATGATTATCAAAAATATACTAAAACAATAGATAATGTTACATTAGAATTAAATATACCAAATGAATGGAACTATAAAGAAATAGCAAGAAATGAAGAAAATGATTTTTACAAGTATGCTTTAAAATTATATAAAAATAATGAAAATCAGTTTGTTACTTTATATATTGATGATACTCCTTTTTCTGTATGTGGAACAGGTCTAACAACTAAAAATCTAATTTTAAATAATAGACAAGAGGCTAATATAGGATATTTTGATGAAAATATAAGATGGTGGTATTATATTTCATTTCATAAAAACCCTAATATAGTGGTTTTAAATGATAGTGATTTAACAAATGAAGATGCAGAAGAAGTAATAGAGATTATAAAAACAATAAATATTACTAATGAACAAGATTTATATTCATTCTGTGGAACTATAACTAAGGTTGAAAATAACTTATTTTTTGTAAGACTAGATGAAAATGAAGAAATAAGAAAATCAGCAGATTTAGTTATGGTTGGAAAATTACAAATTGATTCAAATGTAAAATTTGAAATAGGAGAAAGAGTAAAAATAACTTATGATGGAGATATAATGGAAACATATCCACTTCAAATTAAGGCTATTAAATATGAAAGAATAGATTAAAAATATATTAGATATATGTAAATAAAATCAGGTGAACTCTACCATTAAGTGAGAACTGTAAAATCAAAAAGGTAAGGAATCTAATTCTTTACCTTTTATTATTGTATAGTAAAAATCCGAAGATTTTGGATTTGTTCTAAAATTTAAAAATAATATTGCAAAATAATATAATTAATGTTATAATAACAAGTGTTATATAACAATCATTATAAATGAGGTGATAGTATGCCACCAATTCCTAAAATATCAAAAGATATGATATTAGAAAGTGGACTAAAAATTATAAAAGAAGAAGGTATTGAAAAATTAAATGTAAG
>CANQOW010000041.1 GCA_947625545.1 uncultured Clostridia bacterium | reverse complement strand
TTAAAATCAGTTAAAGTCTTTTGAGTATACAATGAATGAAGTTTACTAGCCAAGTTTTTAGCAGAACGTTCTGAGGTATATTTATAATATTTTGGTACTATATGTGTAAGAGAATCAACAAAGATTATTTCAGGGAACGCTATTTTTGCTGTTCTTTTCATATTTTTATTATCATCTACAGATAGAAATAATATATTCTTTAATCCTCTACTTTTTAAACTTTCAAAGCAGTCTAGCCAAAAACGAGTATTATTTATTTTGTCTTGATATATATTAATAAATTGTCTATAACCTTTAGTATCAATACCAATCAAAGTATAAACGTCACTTTTTTCTATGTAATCACCTTTTTTTATATTTATTTCATTTTTTATTGCATATACTACAAGATATGTTTGATCAAGTTTTCTTTTGGAACATTCTGTTAGTGTTAATTTTTTCATTTTTTCCTCCTTTTGCACTAATAAAAAATAGTGCATACATTATTTTTCAAATGTACACACCATAAAATACACTTTCAAATGTTATGCAAATTTTAAATAAGTAAGTAGTGACAAAATAAAAAAAGGTACCAAAATAAATGAACTATATCCTAAAAAGTGGAGTTCATAAAGAGGTGCCTTTTTGTGTGTGAAATATTTAAATCTTATTTTATTTTATTCTTATAGAAAAATTTTTCTCAAAAACCCTTGAAAATTTCATATAACGTGATATAATATATAGGCTTACTTATAAAACAAGAAAGGATTGAAATAAATGAGTGTAAAAATTGAAAAAACAGAAAACGCAAATGAACAAAAATTAGAAATCACAATAGAAGCTTCAAAATTTGAAGAAGCAATTAAGAAAGTATATACAAGAACTGCAAAATATTTTAATATTCCAGGATTTAGAAAAGGAAAAGCACCAATGTCAATGGTAGAAAAACAATATGGTGTAGAAATATTTTATGAAGATGCATTTAATGAAGTAGTACCAGAAGAATTTGAAAAAGCATTAAAAGATAATAATATAGAAGCAGTTGGAAAACCAGATTTAGATGTAAAACAAATAGAAAAAGGAAAAGACTTAATCTTTACAGCAGTAGTTCAAACAAAACCAGAAGTTAAATTAGGAAAATATAAAGGTATAGAATTAAAAAAGGTTGAGTATAATGTATCTGATAAAGATATTGAACATGAATTAGGACATCTAGCAGAAAAAAATGCAAGATTAGTAAATATAGAAGATAGACCAGTAGAAAATGGAGATACAACAATAATAGACTTTGAAGGTTTTGTAGATGGAGTTGCATTTGAAGGTGGAAAAGGTGAAAACCACGAATTAGTTATAGGAAGTAATACATTCATACCAGGATTTGAAGAACAAATTATAGGTATGAAAATAGATGAAGAAAAAGACATAAATGTAAAATTCCCAGAAGAATATTTTTCAGAAGAATTAAAAGGAAAAGATGCAACATTTAAAATAAAATTACATGAAATAAAGAAAAAAGAAATGCCAAAAATAGATGATGAATTTGCAAAAGATACAAGTGAATTTGATACATTAGACGAATTAAAAGCAAGCATAAAAGAAAAATTAGAAGAAGAAAATGAAAGAAAAGCAAAATACGAAACAGAAGATAATGCAATAAAAGCTGTATGCGATAATGTAGAAGTTGAAATACCATCTGGAATGATTGATGATGAATTAGAACAAATGGTAAAAGAAATGGATGCAAGATTACAATATCAAGGAATGAAATTTGACCAATACCTAAAACTAATAGGAAAAACTATGGAAGACTTCAAAAAAGAAAACGAAGAACAAGCAAAAACATCAGTTAAAACAAAATTAGTTTTAGAAGCAATAATTAAAGCAGAAAAAATAGAAGCAGACGAAGAAACAATTAACTTAAAATTAAAAGAAATGTCAGAATTATATGGCAAAAAAGAAGAAGAATTAAAACAAAACGAAAACTTTATGAATTACATAAAAGACTCAATAAAAAATGAAAAAGTAATAGATTTCATAATAAATAATGCAAAAATAAAATAAATTAAAAACGGGCGAAAATAATATAACATTTCGCCCTTTTAAAAAATGAGGAGGAAAATTATGATGGAAAAAAATAGTTTAGTACCATATGTAGTTGAACAAACAAATAAAGGAGAAAGATCTTATGATATTTTTTCTAGACTTTTAAAAGATAGAATAATATTTTTAAGTGAAGATGTAAATCAAACAACAGCAAGTCTAGTTGTAGCACAAATGTTATTTCTAGAGTCTGAAGACCCAGATAAAGAAATATCTTTTTACATTAACAGCCCAGGTGGTTCTATAACAGATGGAATGGCAATATTTGATACAATGAATTATATAAAATGCCCTGTAACAACAATATGTATAGGAATGGCAGCAAGTATGGGAGCATTTTTATTAGCAGCAGGTGAAAAAGGAAAAAGATTTGCAACACCAAATGCAGAAATAATGATACATCAACCATTAATATCTGGCGGTTTATCAGGTCAAACAACAGAAATTAAAATTCATGCAGAACATTTAGTAAGAACTAGAGAAAAATTAAATAAAATATTAAGTGAAAGAACAGGAAAAACATTAGAACAAATTGAAAAAGATACAGAAAGAGATAACTTTATGACTGCTCAAGAAGCATTAGAATACGGTTTAATAGATGGAATTATGGATGTTAGAAAATAATAAAGTTTAAAGGAGTTAGTATGCAAAAAAGAAAAGAACCTACAAGATATATAAAATGCTCTTTTTGTGGAAAAGCACAAGAAGAAGTTAAAAAAATAGTTGCAGGACCTGGTGTATATATTTGTAATGAATGTATCGAAGTATGCAAAAGTATGCTTGAAGATGGATACAACGAAGAAGATGATATACAATATACATTAGAAGATGAAAATTATTTACCAAATCCAGAAGAAATAAAAAGTATTTTAGACGATTATGTTATAGGTCAAGAAGATGCAAAAAAAACACTAGCAGTTGCCGTATATAATCATTATAAAAGAATTAACAGTGAAGAAAAAATTGATGATGTAGAAATTCAAAAAAGTAATGTGTTGCTTTTAGGTCCAACTGGTTGTGGAAAAACATTATTAGCACAA
The DNA here is from genome assembly GCA_947625545.1 of uncultured Clostridia bacterium. Lineage (GTDB taxonomy): Bacteria > Bacillota > Clostridia > TANB77 > CAG-508 > CANRES01. Next base: position 5,993 of record CANQOW010000041.1, on the reverse strand, counting down.
ACTTTAGCAAAAATCTTAAAAGTACCTTTTGCAATAGCAGATGCTACAACTTTAACAGAAGCAGGTTATGTTGGGGAAGATGTTGAAAATATTTTATTAAAACTTATTCAAGCAGCAGATTATAAAATTGAACTTGCAGAAAAAGGTATAATATATATAGATGAAATAGATAAAATAACTAGAAAATCTGAAAATCCTTCTATAACAAGAGATGTAAGTGGTGAAGGAGTACAACAATCTTTATTAAAAATAATAGAAGGAACAGTAGCATCAGTACCACCACAAGGAGGAAGAAAACATCCTCATCAAGAATTTTTACAAATAAATACTACAAATATATTATTTATTTGTGGAGGTGCATTTGAAGGAATAGATAAAATTATAAATGAGAGAGTAGGAAAAAAATCAATAGGTTTTGGTGCAAAAATAGAAAGCAAAAAAGAAGTAGATAAATATAAAATTTACGAAAAATTATTGCCACAAGATTTATTAAAATTTGGTTTAATACCAGAATTTGTTGGTAGATTACCTATTGTTACAACTTTGAAGGAATTAGATAGAGATTCTTTAATTAGAATTGTAACAGAACCTAGAAATGCATTGGTAAAACAATATAAAAAATTATTTGAATTAGATAATGTAGAATTAGAGTTTGAACAAGAAGCATTAGAACTAATAGTAGATAAAGCAATAGAAAGAAATACTGGTGCAAGAGGCTTACGTTCTATAATAGAAGAAATTATGAGAGATATAATGTTTGAAATACCTTCAAATCCAAAAATAGAAAAATGTACAATTACAAAAGAAACTGTTTTAAATAAAGAAAAACCAAAACTTGTAATAAATGAAAATAAAGAAATAAACAAAAAAATAAAAAAGAAAAAATCAGAGCCAAGAAAAAAAGATGAAATTGCATAAATAAAACCCCTAAGTTATATTTTAAACTTAGGGGTTGCTCATTACATTACAGTTAAGGGATCGAACTTATTGGTAAAATAGAGTGTATAAGTATTTAACCCCATTTTACTATCAAATGTTCTTGTTTCTTCATCTTTATACGTCATTCCTTTGTTTTTCCAGTACTTTGCCTCACCCTTATAAAGAATAAGACAAATTGATGAACGGTTTTTTAGCAGGGCTGAACGAATTTTTTGGCCTTGCTGTGCTTTCCGTGAACAATGATCATAACTGCATAACATGAAAAATTCCTCCTTGTTAATTTAATAAGCACACATAAAATGTGATGTAATAAATATTATATAACATTATGTTTATTTTGTAAAGAAAAATTTAAAAATTAATGCTAAGAAAAAGAAATAAGTCCTTTAAGTATATAAACTTTGAGGACTTATATAATGGTTAGGTTTTGTTAGAATTTGCAATACGAGAAAGAATATATAAATATTCTCCCTTAGAAATGTTAGCAGGAAGTTCTTGACCTTCAATAAAAATTTTTATTTCTTGTTCAGAATAATTATAATGATTAAAACTGATTAAAGAAATATTTTTGTTTACATTATTAACGTCTATATCTACAAGAAAACCTTGTTTTTTCCACCAAGTTATTTCTTGTGGAAAAAGGAAAATGCTTATTGAAGTTCTGCCTTTTCGTGCTGCTTTTTCTAATTTTTCATATTGCCGTTCTTTTCTAGTTAATTTCTTATACATCAAATCAACCTTCCTCCATTATTTTCTATAATTAGTGCCATAAATGTGATAACACTAAAAAATAAAGTTTGTATAATTATACAATATTTAAGCCATTTTGTAAAGAAAAATTGTAACTATTATTTATTTTAAATTATATAATATAAATATATTAATTAAAAAGGAGTGAATAAAAATGAAAATTGCAGTTGATGCAGGTCATGGTTTAAATACACCTGGAAAAAGGTGTTCAAAGCAATTTGATACAAATGAAACAAGAGAATGGACATTAAATAATAGAATAGCAACAAAAGTATGTGAAATTTTAAATAATGCGGGAATAGAAACAATAAGATTAGACGATACAACAGGAAAAACAGATGTTGATTTAAATACAAGAGTAAAAAAAGCCAATAATGAAAACGTAGACTATGTTCTATCTATTCATCATAATGCAGGAGGAGGAACAGGCATAGAAACTTACGTATGTAATCTAGGATGTTTAAATGGTGAAACAGGGAAAATTGCAAGAATAATTAATGATAAAGCAGTAGAAAAAACAGGAATGAGAAATAGAGGAGTAAAAATTGGTGATTTAGCAATTATTAGAGATACAAAAATGAAAGCATGTTTAATTGAATGCGGTTTTATGGATAATGAAAATGATACCCCATTAATTGTAACAGAAGAATATGCAAAAAAAATAGCAGATGGAATTACAGAAGGTTTATTTGAATATTATTCAATAAATAAACCAATAGAACCTACACCTGAAATACCGGAAAATAATAAAATTAATGTAGTATATCAAACCTATACTAATGGAAGATGGCAACCAAATGTAACAAATTTAGAAGATTATGCGGGAGTATATGGTTTAGCAGTAACAGGTGTTTATGCAAATTTATCTAATGGAAATATAACTTATAAGGTGCATACAAAGGGTGGCAAATGGTTACCAGAAGTTATAGATAGAACTGACTTTGCTGGAATTCTAGGTAAAGAAATAGACGGTTTAATGATGAAATCAAATGTAGGAACAGTAAAATATAGAGTGCATATTTTAAATAAAAATTGGTTACCGTGGGTTACAGGGTATGATGAAAAAGATAATAATAATGGATATGCAGGAATATTAAGTCAAACAATAGATGCAATACAAATAGAAATAGTATAAATTAAAAAAAATTATAAAAATTTTATAAAAATGCTTAAATTTTAAAAATTAGTGGTATAATTAAACAAAGAAAAAAATGGAGATGAGTATTTTTAATGACTAATAGTAAAGAAGAAGTAAATATTGTAAATTTATATGGAAAAGAGAGCACTCTAAAAAAAGAAGAATTTATAAAAACATTTAATATTCAAGAAAACGGTTTAAGTACAGATGAGGCTAATAATAGAATAGCAAAATATGGGTTAAATGAAGTAAAACAATCAAAACCAAAAAAATGGTATAACTATTTTTTATCTAGTTTATTTAGCCCATTTAATAGTATATTAATGGGAATTGCAATAATTTTAATATATACAGATGTAATTTTAGCAGAAATTCCAAGTTATGCAAATATAATAGTTATTGGAATATTGGTTATATCTAGTACATTATTAGAATTTTTTGAAGAATATAATTCAAATAAAGCGGCAGAAAAATTAAAAGAATTGGTTGCTACAACAACAACTGTTATACGTGATGGAAAAGAAATAAAAATTCCTATTAATAAAGTAGTTAAAGGAGATATTATAATATTATCAGCAGGAAGTTTAATACCTGCTGATGTTAGAGTTTTAGAAGCAAAAGATTTATACATAGGTCAGTCATCATTAACAGGAGAATCTGATGCGGTTAAGAAAAATGTAGAAGCAGGTTATGAAATATCTGAATTAGATAGTATATCTGACTTAGATAATATTTGTTTTATGGGAACAAATGTAATTAGTGGTACAGCAAAATGTGCTGTTATAAAAACTGCTGATGATACTTATTTTGGAAAAGTAGCACATACTTTAACAAACTCAAAAGCAAAATCTGCTTTTCAAAAGGGAATTGAAAGCATTAGTAAACTATTGATGCGTTTTATGATTATTCTAATACCAATAGTATTTATATTAAATGTTTCAAAACATAGTATAGTAACTGCATTTACATTTGCAGTTGCAATAGCAATTTGTATTACTCCATTATTATTACCTGTAATTTTATCTTCAAGCCTTTCAAAAGGTGCAATTAGAATGTCTAAAAAGAAAACTATTGTAAAGAAATTAGATTCAATTCAAAGTTTTGGTTCAATAAATATTTTATGTACAGATAAAACAGGAACACTTACAGAAGATAAAATTGTTCTAGAAAAATATTTAGATATACACGGAGAAGAAGATTTTCGTGTATTGAAACATGCTTTTTTGAATTCATATTTTCAAACAGGTTTAAGGGGAAATATAGACGAAGCAGTAGTTTCAAGAGCATTACAAAATGGAATGCAGGAATATGTAGATAAATATAAATTAGTTGATGAAATTCCATTTGATTTCTCTCGTAGACGTTTATCTGTTATTGTTACAGATGGTACTAAAAAACAATTAATAACTAAGGGAGCAGTTGAAGAAATATTAAATATTTGTACAATGGTAGATTATCAAGGTACAATATCACCAATAACTAAACAAATTATAGATAATATAAAGCAAATTTCAAATAATCTAAATAAAGATGGTATGAGAGTAATTGCTGTTTGTCAAAAAAATGATATTGTTGATGTAGAAAATTTTAGTATAGAAGACGAAAAAAATATGGTACTTTTAGGATTTATAGGTTTCTTAGATCCTCCAAAAGAAAGTGCAAAAGTTGCTATTGAAAAATTAAATGCATCAGGAATTCGTGTTATGGTTTTAACAGGAGATAATTTAGAAGTTACAAAATGTATATGTAAAAAGGTAGGAATAAATTCAAATGTAATTGTTGAAGGTAAAGAAATAGAAAAACTTTCAGATTCAGGTTTATTAAGGCTATTAAAGAAATGCAATATATTTGTAAAACTTTCTCCAATTCAAAAAGCAAGAATTGTTAGAGTATTACATCAATCAAACAATGTTGTTGGATATATGGGAGATGGTATAAATGATGCACCATCATTAATGAATTCAGATGTTGGTATTTCAGTAGATACTGCTGTTGATATTGCCAAAGAATCTGCTGATATAATATTACTAGAAAAAGATTTAAATGTTTTGTTAGATGGAGTGACAGAGCGGTAGAAAAACTTTTGCAAATTTAATGAAATATATTAAACTTTCAACAAGTTTTAACTTTGGTGAGGTAGTATCTGTAATTATAGCAAGTGTAATTTTACCATTTTTACCAGAAACTCCAATTCAATTATTAGTAGAAGGGTTATTGTACGATTTTGGACAATTAACTTTACCTTTTGATAATGTAGACAAGGAATATTTAAAAAAACCTAGAAAATTTAATGTAGATAGTTTAAAGAAATTTATGTTGTTTATGGGTCCAATAAGTTCAATATTTGATATTGTATTATTTGCAATTTTATTATTGGTATTTAAGCTTCATGATGCACCAACTTTCCAAACTATATGGTTCTCTTATAGTATAGTTTCAAATTTACTTGGAATGCATATTATAAGAACTGCTAAGATACCATTTATTGAAAGCAATGCTCATAAATTAGTATATCTTTCTTCAACATTATTAGCAATTATTGGGGTATTAATTCCATATACATGGCTTGGAGAAATTATTGGACTTGTTCCAATTCCTTTTGAATATTTACCAATAATTATCATAGTTCCAATTTTATATTGTTTTGTTGCACTAATAGCAAAAAGAATTTATATTAAGAAATATGAAGAATGGATTTAGGATTTTTTGAATCAATTTAAGTTGCAATTATATAAAATGTAATATAAAAAATGTAGACTAATTATAAATTTTATGATAAAATATAGTTAGTCTTGCGGGTATAGTTTAGTGGTAGAATACCATGCTTCCGACCTGGTTGCGCGAGTTCGATTCTCGCTACCCGCTCCAACGACATTTCTGTTCGAACTTTTTAGGAACAGTAAATAAAAAATCAATTACTAAATTTTATTTGACTTTTTTATATAATTCTTGTATAATAAATATAGGAAATGACAAATCCACAAAAGTGGTTTTGCCGAATTAGATTTGAAAACTCGCATCTGACTCGTCAAATGTACAGATGTGAGTTGTTTTTATTTATGTAGTTGCTTATCAACCCAGTTCTTAAAAAGAACTGTAGCCAAGGCAACGTTTAATGTTAAAGATAACATAAAGGATATTATAAAAAATAGTATCACTTTAACCA
>CANQOW010000040.1 GCA_947625545.1 uncultured Clostridia bacterium | reverse complement strand
TCTCCTACGATAATTCGTATAATTGGTGGCAAAACCACATCTGCTTATCATCATTTCCTATGTTTACCAATATACAATATTTTTAAATAAAAAACAAGCGAACAGAACAAATTTTTGAAAAAATATTATATTTATACTATTGTAATTTATATAAATTATGATATACTTATAGCTGTATTCTTAAATATTTTCAAATATTAATTATATTAATTCTTATACATTTTTTAAAATAATACATATAGATTTATCATAAAATAAGTAACTATACTCATCTAATATGGAATAAACTAATTTATAGAGAAAGAAGGTAAATAATGAAAAATAATATTTCAAATTAATATTATTTTTTTTTATAATACTTGAAGAAATGAAAAAAATCTGTTAAAATTATTACAATATTTTAAGTAATGGAGAAAAAATATGGAAAAATTAGATTATGCTATTTTATTTGCAACAAAAGCACATAAAGGTCAAAAAAGAAAAACAGAAGATATAGATATGATTTTTCACCCATTTACAGTCGGAATGATACTTAATAATTTTGGAATGAGTGAAGATTGTGTTATAGCAGGAATATTACATGATGTTGTTGAAGATACAAAATATACAAGTGAAGATATACAAAATATTTTTGGTGAAAATGTATCAAGAATAGTAAAAGAAGTAACTGAAAATAAAGCACTTCCTTGGGAAGAAAGAAAAAAAGAATCCATAGAAAAAATAAAAACAGCAAGTATAGAAGGAAAAATGGTTGCTTGTGCAGATAAAATAAACAATTTAGAATCTTTATATGAAACATATAAAGAAAAAGGAGAAAAAGTTTGGGAAGCTTTTAATAGACCTTATGAAAAACAAAAATGGTATTATACAGAAATGTATAATGCAGTTATAAAAAATATAGAAAACAATGAGCTATGTGAAAGATATAAAAATATATTAAACAAAATATTTTAGAAAAGGATGTAAAAAATGAAACAAGAAAAGCAGTTTTCTACAAATGAACAAAAATTAGAAAAATTATACGAAATCGATTTAAAAGCGAAAAAATTAGAAGAGAACATAAGAAAAACAGATAAGCCAATTTTTATTGAATTAATCGGAACACCAAAAAGTGGAAAAACTACTTTAAAGAAATCATTAGAAGAAATTTTTAATAAAAATAATATTAATTACTTATCTAGGAGGGAAACTGCAGAATATAATCCAATCGGAAAAATGTCTGGTGATTATTATAGAATATGGATGTTTTTAGAGATATGTAAAAATTTATCAGAAGATTTATCTAATAAAGATAAAAAAGTAATTATATATGATAGAGGTATTTTAGATATATTACCTTGGGCAGAATTTGCACTTGAAAATAGTGTTATATCTAGTAATGATTATGAAGCATTAAAAAAATTAATTAGTGCAGATATTTTTAAAAAATATTCACCTATTGAAAAAATATTTATTACTTCTCCAAAAATTAGTATAGAAAGAAAAGGAAGGCCTGGAGGAGTTGTTAACGAAGAATCAATTAATCAATATAATGGTATATTACAAAAGAATATACCAAATATTCAAAAACAGTCTAGTTATTGCAATATTGTAAAAACAGACGAATATCAAGGTAGAATAAAAGACTTTATAACAGATAATGTATATGATATTTTTTGTGGAATAGAAAAAGAACTTGAAAAAAGAAGTAACGAAATAATAAAATAATGTGGAGTAAACACTATGTTTGAATATGTAACAAATAATGAAGAAGAAACAAAAGAATTTGCAAAAAAAATAGCATCAAAATTAAAAATAGGAGATGTAATAGTGCTTTCTGGTGAATTAGGTTCAGGAAAAACAAAATTTACAGAAGGAATTTTAACATATTTTGGGTTAGAACAAGAAATTTCTAGCCCAACTTTTACAATTGTTAATGAATATACATCAAAAAATATTAATATATATCATTTTGATGTATATAGATTAGCAGATATAGATGAATTTTATGCAATAGGTGGAGAAGAATATTTTAGTAAAGGAATTTGTATAATAGAATGGGGAGAAATGATAGAAGAAATTTTACCAAAAAATTATATAAAAATAAAATTTGAAAAAGATACTAATAATACAAATAAGAGAATATTGAAAATAGAAACTAAGGAGGATAGGAAGAATTAAAGTGGAGATTAAAGAATTAGAAGAAATTGCAAAAAAAATAAGAATAAATATAATAAAACAAGTATATAATGCAAAATCAGGACACCCTGGAGGGTCTTTATCAAGTGCAGATATATTAACTGCTTTATACTTTAATGAAATGAATATAAATCCAAGTAATCCTAAAGAAAAAACAAGAGATAGATTTGTATTATCAAAAGGACATGCAGCACCAGTATTATATGCTACACTTGCAGAAAGAGGTTATTTTGAAAAAGAAAAACTTACAACTTTAAGAAAAATAGATAGTATATTGCAAGGACATCCAGATATGAATAAAATACCAGGTGTAGATATATCAACAGGTTCACTAGGACAAGGTTTATCTATTGCAAATGGCATGTGTTTATCTGCAAAATTAGATAATTTAGATTATAGAGTATATTGCTTATTAGGAGATGGAGAAATAGAAGAAGGTCAAATATGGGAAGCGGCAATGACATCATCACATTATAAACTAGATAATTTATGTGTAATAGTAGATAATAATAATTTACAAATAGATGGAACAATAGATAAAGTAATGAATTCATACCCAATAAATAAAAAATTTGAAAGTTTTGGATTTAATGTAATAGATATAAACGGAAATAATATGGAAGAGATATTAAATGCATTTAAAATTGCAAGAACTACTAAAGAAAAACCAACAGCAATAATTGCAAAAACAATCAAAGGAAAAGGTGTTTCTTTTATGGAAGATAAAGTAGAATGGCATGGAAAAGCACCAAATGAAGAACAATATAACATTGCAATTAAAGAATTAGAGGGAGTTGAGTTTTAATATGAAAAATAAAAAAGCAACAAGAGAAAGTTATGGAGAAGAACTAGTAAATTTAGGAGAAAAAAATGAAAATATAGTTGTGTTAGATGCAGATTTATCACAAGCAACAAAAACAAGTATATTTGCAAAAAAATTTCCTGAGAGATTTTTTGATATGGGAATTGCAGAACAAGACATGTTAAGTACTGCTTCTGGATTTGCAACTTGTGGGAAAATACCTTATGTAAGTACATTTGCCGTATTTGCTGCTGGTAGAGCCTATGACCAGATAAGAAATAGTATATGTTACCCAAAATTAAATGTTAAAATATGTGCAACACATGCAGGAATTACTGTTGGAGAAGATGGTGCAACACATCAGATGATAGAAGATTTAAGTTTAATGAGAACATTACCTAATATGACAGTAATGTGTACATCAGATGATATAGAAACTAGATGGGCAGTAAATGAAATATCAAAAATAAATGGACCAGTATATTTAAGATTGTGTAGATTAGCAACTTTACAATATTATAATGAAAACCAGAAATTTGAAATAGGAAAAGGCATACAAATAGGAGAAGGAATAGATGCAACTATTTTTGCAACAGGTGTTACAGTTGAACAAGCAATTTTAGCAAAACAAGAATTAGAAAATGAAGGAATTTATGTAAGAGTTATAGATATTCATACTATAAAACCTATTGATAGAGAACTTATTATAAAATGTGCAAAAGAAACTAAAAAATTAATATCTATTGAGGACCATAGTATAATAGGAGGTTTAGGGTCTGCAATTGCTGATGTTTTAGTAGAAGAATATCCTACAAAATTAATAAAATTAGGAATAAAAGATACTTTTGGAAAATCTGGAAAAGCAGAAGAATTAATGGTATATTTTGGCATAACTAAAAAAGATATAATAGATGTTGTTAAAAATTGACATAATATAAGAAAAATGGTATAATATAAATGTGAAGCCTAGAATAAGGCAAACAAAAAATTTTAAAAGGAGGGTCATTAAATGACACCAGAAAGAGAGAATGATTTGATTAGAATGATGCAAAAAATAAAAGAGGTAGTGCCTCATTTAGCATCAAGAACCATATTGGATGCGGATTTCGAACGGATTGAAATAATGTATTCAAACCGCGTTCCAATTACTGAAGGGGATATCGAAAAAATAAAATCACTTTCTTTTGTAAAAAATGTCAGAGAAAATATGTTGGACCATATTGTAGAAGTGTAATGACATCCAAAAAGGATCAACTTGAAAATAGTTGATCCTTTTTTTAATAACTTATCTATTCTGTAACATTTCTTACTTCATTTGCTTGTTCTTCTGTTAAAATTCCTTCTCTTACCATAGTATCTAAAACATGTTGTCTTCTTTGTTCTGCCAAATCCGGATTGTTAGTTAAAGCATAAACAGAAGGAGCATTTGGAATTCCAGCAAGTAGACTTGATTCATATAAATTTAATTCATTAGGTTCTTTTGAAAAATAACCATTACTTGCTTCTTTAATTCCGTAATAACCATCACCAAAATAAATAGTATTAATATATAATTCTAAAATATCATCTTTAGAATAATCTTTTTCTAACTTATATACAACAAATAGTTCCGCAATTTTTCTTGAATAATTTTTTTCTTGTGTGAAGTACATATTTCTTGCTAATTGTTGTGAAATAGTGCTACCACCTTGTCCAAGTTTGCCTTCAAATAAATTATAAGCCATTGCTCTACAAAAAGAGATAAAATCAAAACCACTATGTTTATAAAATCTTCTATCTTCAACAGAAACAACAGCATTTTGGAAATCTTTAGATATATCATCTAATTTTACGTAATTTTCATCACTTTGTATTTCTTTAATTTTATCTTCTATACTTATTTTAGAAACAGCATCAGTATATAGTGTATAGCCTTTATAAGTTACTATCGAAACTAATACAATTAAGATAATTAAAATAAAAATAAAAATATTTCTTATAATTTTCATATATAAATACCTCTTAAAATATATTTTACAACAAATTTTAAAAAATGAAAAGATATTAATCGAATTTTATATAATTATACAACATACAAGTTACAAATAAGTTACAATATATATTTTTTTAAAGAAATTTGTATAATTTATCAGTAAAGGAAATATATTTTTTCAAAAGAATTTGTGTAATTTATCAGTAAAGGAAATATATTTAATTTAACTTGCTCCTTGTTGGTCGTCTCGTAAGAAAACTGTATAGAGCAATGCTCTAACAGTTTCTAACTCGCTTCCATGCTACGCGTCACTTCGTAAATTAAATATATTTCCTTTACTGATTTAAGTATCAATATATTGAATAATTTTTTGGAAAGCCAACATAGATTTAACAAAAAATCAAAAAAATGTTTGCAAAAACTATTGACAATTAAAAAGTTAATGTATATAATATGTAAAAAAGAAAAAATGTTCGTAACTTAGGAGGCAAATATGATAAGCACTTTACATATAAAAAATATAGGAATAATAGATGATTTAAGTATAGATTTAAATAATGGTTTTAATGTACTTACAGGAGAAACAGGAGCAGGAAAAACATTAATCATAGACTCATTATCAATTTTAGCAGGTGGAAGATTTTCAAAAGAAATGATTAGAAATGGAGAAAAATATTCATTTGTAGAAATGTGTATAGAACAAAAAAATACACAAAGTGAAGATAATCAAATAATAATATCAAGAGAAATAAACGAAAATGGAAAAAATATGTGTAAAATTAATGGAAGAATGGTTACAGTAAGTGAGTTAAAAGAATTTATGAAAAATATAATAGATATACACGGGCAACACGATAATCAATCATTATTAGAAACAAATACACATATAAAATTATTAGATAAATTTGCAGGAGAAGAAATAGAAAAAATCAAAACAATTTATATAGAAAAATATAAAGAATACAATAATATAAAAATAGAATTATCTAAAAACTATGGAGATGAAAAAGAAAAACAAAGAAAATTAGATTTGTTAAGATATCAGGAAAAAGAAATAGAAGAAGCAAAACTAAAAGAAGGAGAAGAAGAAGAATTAGAAAATACAAGAAAAGTAATGATGAATTACGAAAAAATACAAGAAAATTTAAATCAAGCAGATATTTCAATAAGTGAAAATTCAATAGACTCGATAAATATTGCAATAAAAAGTTTAGAAAAAATAGAAAACTTAAACGATAAATATAAAGATATAGCAGAAAATTTAAAAAGTATGTATTATGACTTAAAAGAAATATCAATAGATATTAGTAATTTAAAAGAAGAAAATAATTTTGATGAAGACAATAGAAACGAAATAGAAAATAGATTAGATCTAATATATTCATTAAAAAGAAAATATGGAAATAATATCAGTGAAATACTAAAATATAAAGAAAGTATAACAAAAGAAATATTTGAAATAGAAAATTTAGAAGAATATACAAATAAACTAAAAAATGACTTAGAAAAACTAAAGAAAGAAATGTTTGAACTTTCAAGCCAAATGCATGAAATAAGAATAAAAATTGCAGAAGACTTAAATAAAAAAATAAATTATGAATTAGAAGACCTAGAAATGAAAAATGCAAAGTTTAAAGTAAATATAAACTTTAATGAGCAAAAAGACTTTAATAATAATGGATTAGACGAAATAGAATTTTTAATATCAACAAATATTGGAGAAGATTATAAAGAACTAACTAAAATTGCATCAGGTGGAGAAATGTCTAGAATAATGTTAGCAATAAAAACAGTTCTAGCAAATGTAGATGATGTACCAGTATTAGTATTTGATGAAATAGATACAGGTATTAGTGGAATTGCAGCAAATAGTGTAGGAAATAAAATGAAATCAATCGCTAAAAATCATCAAGTAATTTGTATAACACATCTAGCAACAATTACTGCAAAAGGAGATTATAATTATTATATAAGCAAACAAGTAGTAGAAGGTAAAACTAAGACATTAGTAAAACAATTAAACGAAGAAGAAGTTATAAAAGAAATAGCAAGAATTTCAAGTGGAAATATAACAGATATATCTATAAAACATGCCAAAGAATTGAGAAATTTGGGTATTGACAAAAAATAAAATTGTAGTATAATATATATTAGTTATTTTAATAAGGAGAATAATATGATTGCTAAAATATGGAAAAAAGTAATATTTGCAATATTAATAATAGCGTGCTTGTTTAATATCATATCAAAATTTGTTAAAAGAAATACAGTATTACAAGAATTAAAAGCATCAGCACAATATCAATATGATATTGAACAACAACAAGAAAAAAATAAATAAAAGGTTGATTTTAATTAAAAAATATGATAATATATTATTTAGACAAATTAAAAAAAGCAGAAAGAGGTGAACGTAAATGAAAGAAGGAATACATCCAGAATATAGCAAAACAACAATAACATGTGCATGTGGAAATGTTATAGAAACAAGTTCAACAAAAAAAGATATAAAAGTAGATGTTTGTTCAAAATGTCATCCATATTGGACAGGAAGTTTAAAACAAAATACAACAGGTGGTAGAGCAGATAAATTTAAGAAAAAATATGGTCTTGCATAAGATTATAAATATAAAATATGAGATGGTTAAAGCCATCTCATATTTTATTGTATTAGAAAGGTAATTAATATGATAAAAAAATGTGAATTATGTCCTCATAGATGTAAAGTAAATAGAAATGAAGGAAAAATAGGAAGATGTAAATGCGATAATAGAATAAAATTAGCATTATCAAGTTTGCATTATTATGAAGAACCTTGTATTAGTGGAGAAAATGGATCTGGAACAGTATTTTTTTCAAATTGTAATTTAAATTGTAAATATTGTCAGAATTATAAAATAAGCCAATTAGGAAAAGGTAAATATATTACAATAGAAGAATTAGCAGATATTTTCATTTCTCAACAAAAAAATAAAGCAAATAATATAAATTTAGTAACACCAACAATATATGTAGAGCAAATTATAGAAGCAATAAAAATTGCAAAAAAGAATGGACTAACAATACCAATAATATATAACTCAAATGGATATGAAAATACGGAAACTATAAAACTTTTAAATGGTTATGTAGATGTTTATTTACCAGATTTAAAATATGCTGATAATACTTTAGCAAAAAAATATTCAAATATAGATAACTATTTTGAAATTGCAACAAATGCAATAAAAGAAATGTATAATCAAGTGGGAGCACCTATATTAGATGAAAATGGAATAATAAAAAGAGGGTTAATAATTAGACATTTAGTATTACCAAATTATATAGATAATTCTAAGAAAGTTTTAAAATGGATAAAAGAAAATATAGATAGTAATGTATATGTAAGTATAATGGAACAATATTTTCCAACATATCTTGCAAAAGAAGATGAATATATTAATAGAAAATTAACAAAAGAAGAATATGAAGACATAGAAAATTTTGTTTATGAATTAAATTTTGAAAATGGTTATATGCAAGATTTAGGAGAGCACGAAGAAGAATATGTACCAAATTTTTAAAAAAAATATTTCCAAATCTTTTGACTTTTACCAAAATTTGTAGTATAATATATATGTAAGTAGAGAAAAAGTAATTACGATTTACAAAAGGAAAAAAAGCGATAAATATAAAAAAAATCGTAATTTTTTATTGCATTTTATATAAAAAATATATTACTTTAATTAACTAGAAGGGAGCAAGAGATATGTTTAATGTAGGAGATAATATAGTATACCCAATGCATGGAGCAGGAGTTATTGATTCAATAGAAGAAAAAGATATATTAGGAGAAAAACAATCGTATTATATCTTAAAAATGCCAGGGGAAGTTAAAGTAATGGTCCCAGTTAGTAAAGCAGAAGAAATTGGAGTTAGAGAAATAATAGATAAAACATCAGCACAAAAAGTATTTACAATATTAGAAGAAAATCAAACTGAAATGTCTGGAAATTGGAATAAAAGATATAGAGATAATATGGATAAAATGAAATCTGGAGACATATATGAAGTTGCTGATGTTGTTAGAAATTTAAGTTTCAAACAAAAAGAAAAAGGCTTATCTACAGGTGAAAAGAAAATGTTAAATAATGCAAAACAAATTTTAGTTAGTGAATTAGTTTTAGCAGAACAAGCAACACAAGAAGAAGTAGAAGACTTAGTAGATAATAAAATAAATCAATCATTTAAAGAATTTAGAATAGACAATGCAGAAGAACCTATTGCAAATGTAGTAAGCAAATTTATACCATTTGATGATACAGATACAACAGTATCTTAAAATATAGAAATTGAAACCACTCCCATTAATTGTGAGAGTGGTTTTTAATATTTTATAAGGGTAATATTAAATATAAATTTAATTTCTTATGTGTTCTTAAAAGTTCAATATTTTTTAAAATTAGTATTGACAACTTATTAAAGTTTGTATAAAATAAGAATGTAATTAAATTAAAAATACAAAAGAAGGAGGAAAATAAAAATGATAGCAAACCTTGAAACCGTTGGTACTGTACACACACACACACACACACACAATATGTTTAGAATATAG